>JBJEPA010000196.1:0-5334 GCA_051880995.1 Ruminococcus sp. | reverse complement strand
AAGGATGTTCTATTGTTAACTTTTTACAAACTTATTGTTTTTACATTATTTGGTAGTGATTTTTTATAAATTATGTGCTATAATTATAACACAGTAAAGAACAGGGAGGTAAGTTCCAATGGGCACTAAACATATCATTACTGTAGCAAGACAGTTCGGCAGCGGTGGAAAAGAAATTGCAAAGGCATTAGCTGATGAACTTGGAATAGACTTTTACGATAAGGAACTAATCTCTATGGCTGCCAAAGAGAGTGGAATGAGTCCGGAAGTTTTTGAAAAGATTGATGAACAGGCAACAAACAGCTTACTCTATTCCCTTTCTATGGGTCTTTACAATTTCGGCAACGGATTTTCAGCTATGGGCGATTTGCCTGTTAACGATAAGCTATATATAATTCAGCACAAAATGATTAAAAAGCTTGCAGACAAGGGTCCTTGTGTTATTCTGGGTAGATGTGGCGACTATGTTCTTAAGGAATATGACAATGTTGTAAGCATCTTTATAAACGCAGATATGGATTACAGAAAAGAACACGCCATAAAGTACCACAACGTTGACCCAAGGCGTGCTGAGCAGGTTGTTAACAAAGCTGACAAAAACCGTGCCAACTATTACAGTTTTTATTCAGGACAAAAATGGGGTCAGGCTCAGAACTACGATTTGTGTATTAACAGTGGGCGAATGACCAAAGATGACGCAGTAAGTGTTATTAAAACTTATGTTAGTTTATTAGAAAAATAACCGTCATAAATTCATTACTCCTGAATAGAATGTATTATATGTTCTTAAAGGAGGTAAATGCATTGAAATATTACTTATACGAAGTAAAAACCTTTGAAGATATTGACGATTTTATCTTCAGAGATGTTGAGTGGCAAGAAAGCCAGAGATAGGTAATGCCAATGAATAAGGAAAATTTTTAAAGGATGAACTTGATTTTCTTTCAAGCTCATCCTTATTTTTTGCCCCTAAACGAAACGAGGGCTTGGTTATTATTATATGAAATTAATGATAAATTATACTATTATGCTAATAGCTATTCGTTATTACTGATAACAGACAAAGGGTCAACATAGCTTCCGTTAACTCTTACCGCAACATGAAGATGTATTCCATCCTTACTTTCACAAGGGATACCGCCAACATTGGACAGCACATCACCCTTTGTTATTGTATCGTTAATCTCCACCTTAACATTATCCACACCGCTGTAATAAATCATAAATGAACCGCAGTCCAGTATAATTACCTTACCCATACGCTCATCGGTGTATATGTCACCAACGACTCCGTCTGCCATAGCCAGAACCTTGTCGTCCTTTTTACAGGCAAAGTCAAGTCCTAAATGGCTTCGATAGTCACCCATTGTCTTGCTATATACGGCATCCTCAGAAAAAGCTTTGGAAACCTTTGTGTCCTCTATGGGATAAATCAGGCTACCCGGCACTTGGAGCATTGTTTCCACAGCAGAAAGGGTGGTTGAGGGTGCAGGGGTGGTGGTTGTGGGCATAGTTGTTGATGTTGTAGTTTCTGTAACAGTTGTTGTGGAAGTTTCTGTCCTTTCAACAGTAACACCTGTTACGGGGTTATTTGCCTGAGTAGCGGTAACTGTGGTAAGTTCGTTCTTTTTTTCCTTATACTCTGAATAAGAAGTAAATGTTGACCAAACAGCAAGTCCTATTGCTGTAATACATATTGCCAACGAAATGTAAAAGCTGACAGTGCTTTTTGTTGATTTACGTTTTTTGTGATTATGGCTGTTTTTGTACTTATTATATTCGTCCATAATAACACCTCCGAAGATATTATGGGTGCAGTATGGAAAAATATTCAAACAAATGAAAAAAGCCTTGGGAGTTTTGGCTCACAAGGCTTTCATTTTTATTTAGTTCTATTCTTTTTCAGTAAAAACCAGGGTTTTATCTTTTAGATAATCATACTTGTCACTATAAATTTCATCAATAGTCACAGTAAGATTGCCAAATGAATAATCATAATCACCTGACGCATATTCTTGATATGATGTATATTCTTCTCCGCTATCCTTATCCTTATATGTTTTATTTTCGCCAATATAAAATTTTTCGTTGAGAATTTGTATATCTATCTCATCGCTGTTTATGTAAGCATCTGAGTATAGTGCATAAGCGTGAGGAAACAGCTTATTATCACTGGTAAAGCCAATATCATAATCATTACAATACCAACTCTTTTTGTATTTTTCATCCACAGAATCTCTTAAATTATAATAACCAAAAAATTCAGGGATTATGTAATATACAGAAAAAAGAATTACAAAGAAACCTACTAAAATCCCTATAAATATTATTAATCTTTTTGAGCGTTTCATAAAATCAGTCTTTCTAAAACAAAAATATGTTATAAATACTTTTATAAGAACATAACAGACACATATTTACAATATATTTGTTAATTATATTATATCATACAGTAATTAAATCTACAATCAGCCTTCCAATAAATAGTAACCAAAAATTATGTTTGGCAATTGTACAAAATGGACAAGACACAAAAAAAGCCCGATTTTCGGGCTTTTTTCTTGTGTATCATTTTCGGTATGGAAAGATTGGAGGCGTCACCCGGATTTGAACCGGGGAATCAGAGTTTTGCAGACTCGTGCCTTACCCCTTGGCTATGACGCCGAAATCTTTTACAATGTATTATATACACAAAAAATATTTTTGTTACAAAAGGGAAAAAGCACCTGAAAATCAGGCGCTTTTCTTTGGAGCGGATGACGGGGCTCGAACCCGCTACCTCCACCTTGGCAAGGTGGCGCTCTACCAGATGAGCTACATCCGCATTTTTGGCGACCCGGATCGGGCTCGAACCGACGACCTCTAGCGTGACAGGCTAGCGTTCTAACCAACTGAACTACCGGGCCAAAAAAAGTGGTGGGAACAACAGGGCTCGAACCTGTGACCCTCTGCTTGTAAGGCAGATGCTCTCCCAGCTGAGCTATGCTCCCACAACGAATGTGTTGTCTATCGACAACAGTAATTAGTATATAACAAATAAAGATAAATGTCAATATCTATATTAAAATTTTTTCGATTTTTACGAAACCTTACTTGTTATATCCTAAACTAAGCACTTAAGCTGTATATAGAATTATGTGTCGGGGATAATACCCCGACACATTTTTTCTTACTTTACATTTACTTTCAAACTAAGGGTTTTAACACCGTTAACCTTAATTTTTAGTGTTGTTGTTCCCTTTTTAAGTCCTTTGATTTTCAGCGTTGTAGCATTTGCCTTTGATGTAATTTTTGCTCCCTTTGTGTTTGTATATTTGTTGTTGATTGTTGCAGCTTTGCCGATTACCTTAACTGTTGCAGTTCCGCCCTTTTTAACCTTTACAGTTGTTTTAGAAAGCTTTGGGGAAGTTTTAACTATTACCTTACAACTAAGCTTTTTGCCTGTTGTGAGTGTGGCTGTAACCGTTGCTGTTCCCTTGTTAAGGGCTGTTATTTTTCCGTTGTTAACAGTTGCTACATTTTTGTTGGAGGTAGTCCAAGCCTTTACTGTACCGCCAACTGCCTTTATGGTTTTAGTTGCACCTGACATTAGAATAGCACTTGATGATGTCAGCTTTGGTGAATTTACTACTGTAACCTTACAGGTGAGTTTTTCGCCTGTTGTAAGGGTTGCGGTGATTGTTGCTGTGCCCTTGCCTACCGCTGTTACCTTTCCGTTATTAACAGTTGCAACATTTTTGTTGGAGGTTGACCAAGACTTTACTGTTCCGTTAACAACATTTATAACCCTACTTTCACCGGCTTTTAAAGTGATATTTGAAGTAACAAATTCAGGAACTGTTGGCTTTTTCTCAGCCACTACTTTAACAAATATACTTCCTGACGGCATATACTTAAGTGTGTAAGAGCCATCTTCGTTTTTAGTTAAGTTTCCTGAATAATCGTCATCAAAAAGTCCACGTTCGGTGTAGCTGTATCCTTTACTGATTTCACCGTAATAGTTTTCAATATTATAAAGATGAGCACAGGTTTCTACTGCACTGATTTCTGTTATTGCATATCCCTCTTCCGGTGTAAAGGTTTCTTCAAAATAGAAGGAACCGTTTGGCAAATAGATTTCCTCACAGCCGTAGTATTTAACATTAGGCATATCGGACTTTGCATTTTCCAATACCCTGATAATTTCACCGTATCCACTACTTCCGGCTTGAGCCGCACTGGTCTTTGACGCAGTATATGCAGAGATATACAGATTTCCGGTGACCTTAGGAATATCAATGGACAAGGTGTAGTCGTCAACAACTGTTGGTGCAACAATAGTGCCGTCATCCATAATTACTCCAACCTTAATCTCGCCCATTTCATCCTTGTTTTTAATTGAGATTGTTGTTGAGTAGCTGTCGCCTTTTTTAACTTCAAGGGCATTGTTGCTGATAACTGCATCTGTTTTGTTGAGTATGGTAACAGAATATGTTTCTGACGGATTACCAATAGGCTCTGCAACTACTTTAACAAACATACTTCCTAATGGCATATACTTAAGTGTGTAAGAGCCATCCTCATTTTTTGTTAATGTACCAGCTGAATCTCCCTCAAGCATATCTTGCTCACGATAATCATAACCTTTGGCAAGAGGTTCACCGTAATAATTTACAGTATCATAAAGATAAGCACAGGTATTTACTGCCTTAATTTCCTTTATTTCGTAACCCTCTTTTGGTGTAAAGGTTTCTTCAAAATAGAAGGAACCGTTTGGCAAATAGATTTCCTCACAGCCGTAGTATTTAACATTAGGCATATCGGACTTTGCATTTTCCAATACCCTGATAATTTCACCGTATCCACTACTTCCGGCTTGAGACGCACTGGTCTTTGACGCAGTATATGCAGAGATATACAGATTTCCTGTAACCTTAGGAATATCAACGGACAAGGTGTAGTCGTCAACAACTGTTGGTTCAATAATTGTGCCGTCATCCATAATTACTCCAACCTTAATCTCACCCATTTCATCTTTGTTTTTAATTGAGATTGTTGTTGAGTAGCTGTCGCCTTTTTTAACTTCAACAGCATTGTTGCTGATAACTGCATCTGTTTTGTTGAGTATAGTTACAGAATATGTTTCCGTACCAATTGTTTCGGCACTAACGGCAGGTAATGCAGTAACAATCATTGTCAGCATTATTACCATAGATAGTGGGATAGATAATAACTTTTTCATTTTTAATTCTCCCTTTTTAATAAAAATTATTCATCAAAGACTCAATTAACCATTTTTATCACCTTATTAAATCATAAAAGTTTTTATTTGGTCTATATCCATATTTTAGCACA
>JBJEPA010000195.1:0-20642 GCA_051880995.1 Ruminococcus sp. | reverse complement strand
TCCTCACAGTTTAGAAGATGTTCTGATATTAAATTATTGGATTCTTCGCTTGTAAGATTTTCGGCATACAGCGGTATCAAATCTCTGATAACATTACACTTAGTTTTCACTTGTATTCCTCCATTCCTTTTTGTAGCATAGCTTTTGCCCTGTGATAGGTGACACAAGCCCAATTCTGAGATTTAGAAAATATATTTCCTATTGTCTTGAATGGCAGTTCGCCGAAAACTCTGAGATAAAAAACTTCCTTATACGGTTCAGGCAGAGAGTGAAGAATTTTGTGTATTTTTTCGGCAACATCCTTATCGGCTAATTTATCCTCAAAGTGTATATCGCATTGAATTTTGTCTTGAAAATCCTCTATGCTATGTTCAATTTTCTTTTTCCTACAATATGTAAAGTATTGATTTTTTGCAATCCGGCAGAGCCAGGTCTTAATATCACAGTCATTTCTGAAATTTTTTAGGGATTTCATAGCCTTATAAAAGGTTTCCTGAGTTATTTCCTCTGCAATATCCTTGTTGTGACAAAGCCCCAATATGTAGAGATAAACCACTCTGAAATATTCCCTATATATTTCCTCAAAATACCTCACGCTTTGTCACCTCCTATAATATTTGACGCAAAAAAGAGAAAATTCTTACAAGTGTTTCCTTAGTTTTTGATTTTAGAAAACAATAAATTTACAGAATACATTACATCATCCCAACTGTATTCCCTGGCATAATCGTACTTTAACTGATAATTATTCCAAAGAGTTTTCATTCCGTCATCATTTTTAATTAGGTCTATTATAGAATCACTATTGATAAGCAGATGTTCTGAGTTGCGTTTATTACAAGTTGCCTCAACAGCTTCCTTTAATCTGCCGTAATCAATATCTATTGTATCGTATAATATACGCAAATCGTAAAAATCTCTAAGTCTTGTATTTGCTGTACTTCTTGAGATTATTGTCTCCATTTTTTCTGCTAAAATTGTTTCTGAATTGTATGCAAAAATGGATATTGTGCGTTCCTCAAACATTAACTTATAGTTGTATTCTATTTCTCGTGGTGTTATTGCATCGCCTGTGGAAAAATCAATTTTTAAAGGTGTTCTCATATTTTCTAATTTTGCCTCCAATGAGGTTCTCAAACCGGGGTATTCAGCTTCGTCCATTATTTCGGCGATGCTTTTTATCTCGAAAGTAATTCCGTCATCAACCTTTACCGATATAATATCCTCTATGACATTTTGAATTTCATTTTCTGTTAGTCTGATATTCTTTAGAGTAGTATCAATATCCATTGTTGAACGATTATCTATACCAACCATAGAAGATACCATCAGTCCGCCTTTGAAAATAAGATGATTTTTGTACTTTGATAATGAAACCCTCTCTAAAAATCTTTCCATTATATAATTTCTAAAAATGATTTGTGCATTTGCACTGTTGCCCCCTGAAAGATTACGAACTAAATCTTTCAGTTGTCTTGATGTTTTTATCATAATAACACCTCTAAATATTGCTTCACAGATTTTTCAACTTTCAAAATTTTTGCATATTCCATAAGCTTTGGAATATTTTTATCTTTTCGTTTGATATATTGCTTTACTGCGTATTTTTTATCCTGAATTTCTATTTTACACTGACCTTTAAAAATATCGCACAATGTTCTTTCGGCGTTATAGACCCTTACAGTATTACCCATTGGAGTTTTAATGTTGCAAACACCCATTGAATACCATTCAGGCTTTACGGTGTACACAATTACTCCTTGTTTTTTTAAATTCCTTGTGTTATAACCATGCTTAACCGTAACTTCATATTTAGAAGGCTCCCTATTTGACAAGTCCAATAAATATAGTGCGGTTTCATAGGAAAAAACAGCCTGATTGAATCTGCTTTGCAAAATGAACATACCATCTTCCCAAGCATCGGGGGATATATATATTCCTCTTGCAAGTTTTCGATAGTCTTGCTTTTTAACAAATTCAAGAAAATATGGTTTTGAAATACCGGCACTCACAACATCAGTAATTCTTAATATTCCATTGTTTTTGTTTGAAATTTTTTTAATAATGTTTGCTTTCATAAAAATCACCATACTTCTATGCTACATATTATAACATTATGTAGCATAGAAGTAAAGTAATTTATTTTTGTTTCTCAAAACACCATTTAAAGTAAAATGCTAATACAGAATTATGATTATTTTTCTTTATCGTATAATAATAGAAATATGAAAAGGGGATTTTTGTTGATTAAAAGGTTTTTTGTCTTAGTATTGGTTTTAAGTATTGCCTTGGGATGTACAGCTTGTTTTTCTGATGATGAGGACAACACCACTTCCCAAACAGAAACAACCTCTCCTCTTGTAGAGGATGACGACAGCTTTACTGACATCGATATTAAGGACGAGGAAAAAAATGAATATTATACCCCTGTGGACATCACCATAGGGTACGACAGTCTTGAAAGCGACGACCAGAGGGATTGCTACAAAAGTCTTGTGGCAAGCATAAACGAGGTTTCTAATGAAGTATCGGACAACGGCAACTACCCTTGCAAGCTGGTAACATTGGAGGATGTTGTCCTCACCCAGTCGGAGATTCGCCTTGTGCTGTCTGCGGTGAAGATGGACAACCCAATGCTGTTCTGGCTTACAGATAACTTTGGTTATAGCAATACAAACGGTTACACAGCGATGCAACTTTATAGTTACGAAACTCCCGACAAAATCAAGTCTATGCAGAATAAGTTGATGAAAAAGGTGAACAAGTTTATCACATCAGTAGAGTCCGGACTTGGTGAATATGAAAGGGAAATTCTTGCCCACGACAAGGTGGTTGATAGCTGTAAATATGCCGATGATGTTAAAAGTGCAGAGGACGATTACCTTGCCTTTACACCTTACGGGGTGCTTGTAGAGGGAAGTGCTGTGTGTGAGGGTTACGCAAAGTGTTTTCAGTACTTTTTATCACAGTTGGGCATCAAAAGCGGAACAATCCTTGGCATGGGAAGCAAGGAACTCCATATGTGGAACGCTGTCCTTATTGACGACAACTGGTACTATGTTGACCCAAGCTGGGACGACAGCAAGGATTATGAAAGGTATGACTACTTTAACATTACTACAGATGTTCTCCTTAGCGACCACACAATAAGTGGTGAATACAACAGTTACACAAGTGATGAAATCTGTGGAACCGGTGGGGAAACTGCGGTGAACTTTAACCTGTTTATTCCGGAGTGTTACAGTATTGACGCAAATTATTATGTAAAGAGTGCCAGTCATTTTACAGATTTGTACAGTTACGATAATCCGGATATGGTGAATGATCTCTATGATTCAGCAAACAACAAGGATAGTTATTTCCACATATATATAGACCCCTTGTATCTGGAATTTACCAACGCTGTTGACCAGCTTTTCAGCTCAGGAGACCAACTGTTCTTCACCTATATAGATACGGTGAACTCTATGTATCCAAATAGCTATATTGACAAGGATAATATATATATAGTCAAAAAAGAAAAGCTGTCGGTTGTTACCGTAAAGCTAAGCTATCAATAAATTATTTCAGGAGGAAGTATGAAGTACGACGCTCAAAAGTTTTTGGTTATTAAAAACGAAGAAATTGCAACGGGTATTTTTGACCTTTGGGTAGAAAACCCCGCCCTATCATCAATAGCAAAACCGGGTCAGTTTGCACATATCCTTGTACCGGGAAAAACTCTTAGACGACCTATATCCATATGTGATGCCGACAAGTCCTGCCTAAGACTTGTGTATCAGGTGAAGGGTGAGGGAACAGAAATTCTATCCCAGATAAAAGAGGGGGAATATCTTGACATTATCGCTCCCCTTGGCAACGGATTTGATATTAAAGAGGACAAAAAGTACTGCTTTATCGGCGGAGGAATCGGCGTACCTCCAATGCTTTATGCCTCAAAGATGAAAGAAAAGCCTGTGGTTATCACAGGGTTCAGGAACAAAGAACTTGTTATTCTTCAAAGTGATTTCAGAAAGGACAACTGTGAGCTTTACCTCACCACAGATGATGGCACAGCAGGAGAAAAGGCATTTGTCACAGATGTTCTGAAAAGAAAGCTCAATGACATTGACGAGGTATGCGCCTGTGGTCCGTCACCAATGCTTAAGGCAATAGCAGAGATTTGTAACGATGCCGGTGTTCCTTGTCAGATAAGCCTTGAAGAGCGTATGGGTTGCGGAATCGGTGCTTGTCTTGTATGCGCCTGTGCAGTGAGAAAGAACGACGGAACAGAGGACTATGCTCATGTTTGCAAGGACGGTCCTGTTTTTGACAGCAAAGAGGTGATTTTCTAATGGCAGATTTATCAGTAAATGTGGCAGGTGTTCAGTTTAACAGTCCATTGATTGCCGCATCGGGAACTTTTGGCTTTGGCCACGAATACAGAGAATTTTTTGACCTTTCCACCCTTGGTGGAATTTCCTGCAAGGGCATTACGCTAAAGAAGAGATTGGGAAATCCTGCTCCACGAATTGCCGAAACACCAAGCGGTATTCTTAACGCAGTTGGTCTGCAAAATCCCGGAGTTGACCATTTTATAGAAAAGGACTTGCCATGGCTTAAACAGCAGGGAACTGTAATAATTGCAAATATTGCAGGAAACACCCCTGACGAATATTGCCAAATGGCAGAAAAGCTCAGCAGTACAGATGTTGATATGATTGAGCTTAATATAAGCTGTCCTAATGTGAAAAGCGGTGGTGTGCAGTTTGGCACATCCTGTGAAAGTGTGGGAGCGATTACAAAAACTGTACGAGAATACTGCAAAAAGCCTTTGATTGTAAAGCTAAGCCCAAATGTTACCGATATTGCAGAGATTGCAAAGTCGGCAGAGGCAAATGGTGCAGACGCTATTTCTATGATAAACACCCTTACAGGAATGAGGATTGACATAGAAACAGGCCGTCCCATTATCCGCAACAACACCGGCGGACTTTCCGGCCCTGCAATTTTCCCTGTGGCTGTGAGAATGGTATGGCAGGTTGCAAATGCCGTTAAAATTCCGATTATAGGAATGGGCGGAATTTCAAAATGGCAGGACGCTATTGAAATGCTTATGGCAGGTGCAACTGCATTGCAAATAGGTACTTGTATGTTTACAGACCCTTATGCACCGGTGAAGATTAACCAGGGCATAAGCGAATTTATGGAAAAAAAGGGCATTAAGTCACTTAGTGAAATCACAGGCTCAATAAAGCCTTGGTAAAATCAGTGTTTCACTAAGTATAAGTAACCGTAAAATCATCATAATAATATTGGTGATTTTATGTTAGTAATCAAAACAATAATACTCACATTTGTGTCAATCAGTGTTCTGTTTATCCTTGCAAAGCTGATGGGAAACAAGCAGATTTCCCAGCTTTCCACCTTTGACTATATCAACGGAATAACCATAGGCTCAATAGCGGCGGAGCTTGCCACATCAGATTGGAAGGACTTTGCAGAGCCGCTTATCGCAATGATAATTTACGGTTTGGCGGCGGTGCTCATCTCCTACCTTTCCTTAACCACTATGCCCATACGTAGGTTCTTTTCAGGCAAAACCACGGTCATCTATGACAACGGCAAATTTTATAAGGAAAACCTTAAAAAATGCAAGCTGGATGTTGGAGAATTTCTCACATTGCTGAGAGGTCAGGGGTACTTTAATATCAAAGAGATTGAAAGTGCATTTCTTGAAAGCAACGGAATGATAAGCGTTCTCCCCAAAAGCGATAAAAAGCCTATGACCCCCTATGATATGGGAATGAAACCTACAAAGGCAAAGGCAGAGCCTATTGTTGTAATGGACGGTAAGGCACTCTACAAAAACCTAAAGCTGTGTGGCAAGGACGAACAGTGGCTTATGTCAAAGCTAAAGGATAACGGAGTAAAGCTTGAGGAAGTGTTTGTTGCACAAACCGACGGAGAAAACGACCTTTCTGTCTATGTTGACACCACCAAGGTTGATACAAATGACAGATTTCAGTAACGAAAGGAAAACCTATGGTTATTATGGCTGTGGATTTGGGAAAGGCAAGGACAGGAATTGCCCTTTGTGACAAAACAGAACTTTTGGCGTCCCCACTTACACAAATCAATGAATACAACAGGGAAAAGCTCCTTGACAAAATCTCTCACCTTGCAAAGGAAAAAAAGGCAGAGCTTTTGGTTGTAGGACTGCCCAAGAATATGGACGGAAGTGAGGGGGAGTCTGCAAAAAACGCAAGAAGCTTTGCAGATGAGCTTGCAGAAAAAACGGGACTTCCTGTTGAGATGCAGGACGAAAGAGGCACAACCATCACAGCCCATAATTACCTGAACGCCACCGAC
Organism: Ruminococcus sp.; assembly: GCA_051880995.1. Classification (GTDB taxonomy): domain Bacteria; phylum Bacillota; class Clostridia; order Oscillospirales; family Acutalibacteraceae; genus Ruminococcoides. The sequence continues at coordinate 14,291 of JBJEPA010000195.1, read as the reverse complement.
ACAAGGGGAAAAAAGAGAAAGTCTGTGGTGGATGCTGTGGCGGCAACCATCATACTTGAGGATTATCTAAACCGAAAACACAATTCAAAGTAGATTCCCCATCACCTGTCATTCCGAGGTCTAAAAAACCACCCTTCCCTGTCATTCCGAGCGTAGCGAGGAATCTTAAAGAAAAGCAGTAGTGCATATACCGAAACTAATAGGTGAGATGAAATTATGGACTAAACAAAGGCTCCATCGGATGAGGTATTCCCTTGCTAAGGGAAATGCCCCAACGGGGCAAAGGGTTTGCCGTTTTCGCTAGAAAATTCCCTTGCTAAGGGAAATGCCCCAACGGGGCAAAGGGTTTGCCGTTTTCGCCAGAAAAGCTGTCGCCAAAGGCGACTGAGGGAGTGAAAAAGTAGTCAATATATCTTGGTATGTCTTTAGATTATAAGGTATGAGTCAGAACAATAAACCATACTATCTTCTAAAGACAAAATGAGCAAAAGAGAACACTTTTTCCCTCCTTCCACCGCAAGCGGTCCCCCCTCCCTCGTCTGAGGGAGGCTGTTGTAAATTTGTTAAAAAATTGTCAATTGTTATACAAAATGAATTTATTGAGGGGGAAATTTGCACATTTTAAGGATTGATTTCCTCTGATTTTGGTAGTATAATGTTATTATGCAATCTATATATTTTAGAATTGCAAAAAACACTTGTTTTTTAAAGAGAATTTAAGGAGGACAAGCATATGTCAACAAAAGCTAATTACAAAACTGAAGAAATTGGCGCCGGCAAAGTTGGTTTTTCAAAGACAAGATCTATCATTGAAACAGCTTTCTACGGTAACAATGTTATTCCGGTAAACACACTTAAGGAAGCATATAATCTTGCAAAGAACTCACCAGGAACAATCGTAACCGACCTTCCTGTTTACAGAGGAGAGGAGTTTGGTCTTGACAGAGACGCTAAGGTTCTTTTGATGAACGACGGTGCAGTAACAGGCCGTTACGCAGCAGCCCGCCGTATCAAGGGCGAACCGGGCGTTGACGACACAAAGCTTGACAAGGTTGTTATGGACGCTGTTTATAAGACAAGATTCAGAAAGATGTACCACGCAACAGTTTTCGTTGGTCTTGACCCTGAATTTATGGTTAAGGCTCACCTTCTCATTCCAGAGGGCGAAGAAAATCTTATGTATTCCTGGATGCTTAACTTCCAGTATATGTCTGACGAGTATGTAAAGATGTACAAGAATTCAAAGGCTGTGGGCGACGGTAAAGAGGCTGATATCTATATCTTCTCCGACCCACAGTGGGCACCAACAGAAAGCCCTGATGTTGATTACAGCTGTCTTAGCGACCCGCTTACACTTTGCTACTTTGATACAGAGGCTAACTGTGCTGCTATCCTTGGTATGAAGTACTTTGGCGAGCACAAGAAGGGCACACTTACAATGGCTTGGGCTATTGCTAACAGAAACGGTTACGCATCCTGCCACGGCGGTCAGAAGGAATATCTCCTTGACGGCGACAAGAAGTTCGTTGCTTCTGTATATGGTCTTTCCGGTTCAGGTAAGTCAACACTTACACACGCTAAGCACGGTGGAAAGTATGAGATTAAGGTTCTCCACGATGACGCATTTATCATCAACACAGATACCTGTGCATCAATCGCACTTGAGCCAACATACTTTGACAAGACTGCCGACTATCCAGCAGGTTGTCCTGACAACAAGTATCTTCTCACTTGTCAGAACTGCGGTGCTACAATTGACGAGGACGGCAAGGTTCAGCTTGTAACTGAGGATATCCGTAACGGTAACGGTCGTGCTATCAAGTCTAAGCTATGGTCACCAAACAGAGTTGACAAGATTGACGCTCCTGTTAACGCTATCTTCTGGATTATGAAGGACCCAACAATCCCACCTGTTGTTAAGCTAAAGGGTGCTTCCCTTGCTTCTGTAATGGGTGCAACACTTGCAACAAAGACTTCTACTGCTGAAAGAGTTAAGGCAGGTACAGACCTTAACGCACTTCGTATTGTTCCTTATGCTAACCCATTCAGAACATACCCACTTAAGAACGACTACGAGAAGTTCAAGAAGCTTGTTGAAGAGAAGAATGTTGACTGCTACATCATCAACACAGGCGACTTTATGGGTAAGAAGGTTAAGCCGGCCGATACACTTGGTATTCTTGAAACAATCGTTGAGGGCAAAGCAGAATTCAAGCCATGGGGTCCATTCTCCGACATTGAGATTATGGATTGGGAAGGCTTTGAGGTTAATATGGATGACCCTGCTTACAAGGCTGCTCTTAAGGACGCTATGCAGAACCGTGTAAACGCTGTTGAAGGCTTTGCAACAAAGAAGGAAGGCTACGACAAGCTTCCTGACGAGGCTCTCGAGGCTGTTAAGAAGGTTGTTTCCGAGTTGGAATAATCCTTTTTGATTGAAATTAATTTTAATAGTATTGGCGGTTGTCCTGTGACAACCGCCTTTCTGTATATCAAATAATTTTTCTCTGTTGGGGGAATTAATGTGAAGAAAATTTTGTGTTTAATACTTTTACTCCTGTTAATCTTTGCCGGATGCAGTGAGCCACAGGAAAATAAAGAAACCACAGCAACAACAGCACCCACAACCTCAACCACAGTACCTGTCAATCCCCAAATGAAAAAAGAGCTTGACTTAGCACTTAGCAACGCAAATTTCAAGGGTGTTGCCTGCATTTACAGCAACGGTAACAGAATTTATGAAGGTTGCAAGGGCTATGCCGACTTGGATAATAAGGTGAAAAACAGTCCTAATGATACATACAGAATAGGCTCTCTGTCAAAGCAGTTTACCGCCGTCTGTATTGGTATTCTCTATGAAAAGGGGGAAATTTCCCTTGACCAAAAGCTTTCGGATTTTTATCCCGACTGTAAATACGGAAATGATGTAACAATTAAGTCTTTACTAAATATGACAGCCGGTATTCCCGACTACTCCTGTTCAAGGGAAGATAATGTCCAGTATTCAAATGATGACTTGGGCTTTGAGATTTCCACCTCCTCTAAGGAAGATAACATAAAAAATATTGAGGAATTTATTTTAAACAAGACACCCAAAAAGGTGGAAAAGGGCAGTTATGAGTACAGCAACAGCAACTACTTTCTCCTTGGCAGAATTGTCGAAAAGGTGAGCAACACCGACTACGAAACCTTTGTTAAGGAGAATATTTTAGAGCCTTTGAATATGAAAAACACTTCCTTTGAACAAATTGATTTGACATCAACAGGATACTACAAGGGTGAAAATGAATTTGAAGTTTTACAGGAGTTTAATCAGCAGTGGACTCTCTATCCCGGAGCATTTTTCGGAAATGCAGATATGATTTCCTCTGCTGACGATTTGTTTAAGTGGTATTCTGCCCTAAAGAATAATGAGATAATCACCCAAAGCACCTTTGATACCCTCACCAAAAACAGCGGTTCAGGCTTTGGCATGGGAATGATTACCGACAACTCCATTGCCTACTTTATCAACGGTCACATCGGTGCATATACATCTTTTCTAGGCTTTTCAAAGACAGATGATTTTGCTGTGATAACCCTTAGCAACCACTTTAGTGATGATGTAAATTATAACAATATCGGTGTGAAGCTGGGTAACATTGCAATGGAATACGAAAATTAAGTTTATTGAATTAACTCTGTTGACATATTTTTCACTTAAATTTATAATGAAAAAAGATAAAGCGTTTTGGAGGTCATTATGGATTTTTTTACTGTGATTAAAGAGAGAAGAAGTGTTCGTAAATATAAGGAAAACACACCTGTTGAAAGGTCTGTTGTTGAGGAAATTCTAAGGGACGCACAGCTTGCCCCCTCCTGGAAAAATTCCCAGACCGCCCGTTACTATGTGGTTATGGGTGAAGAAAAGCTGAAGAGGGTGAAGGATAATTGCCTTATGGAGTACAACCAGAAGAATTGCCACTTTGCACCTGTGCTGATTGTTACAACCTATGTGAAGAATGTTGCAGGCTTTGAAAATGACGGCACGCCAACAAATGAACTTGGCAACGGTTGGGGTGCTTATGACCTTGGATTGCAAAGCGAAAACCTTGTTCTGTCAGCAAGGGCAAGAGGACTGGACACCCTTGTAATGGGAATCCGCAAGGCTGACAAGCTCCGTGAAGAGCTTTCTATACCTGAGGAGGAAGAGGTGGTTTCCGTTATATCCTTGGGTTACAGAGACATTGAACCACAAATGCCAAAGAGGAAAGACCTTTCGGAAATAGCAAAGTTTTTCTAAAATTTGATATGTAATTCCTTAGACTGTCACTTATGTGGCAGTCTTTTTTGCGTATAATAGCAAAAAAATTTCAAAAAAATCCTTGTCAATGCAATTATTGCATTGATGAAAATAAATTTTATCCCTACAATTATTGGTGTCCTCATAAAAATTAAAAATTAAAATAAAACAAAAAATATCCTGCACGAGGACCATTAATAATCATACAAATATACAGAGAGGTTTTATGGAAAGCGAAATTATTGTTGCCCTCATAACATTAACGGGCTCTGCAATCGGTACCATCGGAGGAATACTTGCCACCAACAGGCTGACCTCCTATCGTATTGAACAGCTTGAAAAAAAGGTTGACAAACACAACCGTGTTGTTGAGCGAATGTATGAGGCTGAAAAGAAAATTTCTGTAATTTCGGAAGAAATCAAGGTTGCAAATCATAGAATAGAAGATATAGAGCATTTAGGAGGTAAGTAGAGTGAAAAAATGTAAGAAATGGCTCAAATGCGCAGGCATAAGGGCGATTAAAACAGTTGCCCAGACAGCTGTGTCAACAATCGGCGTGTCTGCGGTGCTCTCTGATGTAAACTGGCTTGCAGTATGTTCTGCATCTATCCTTGCCGGGATATTATCTCTTCTCACATCTGTAAGCGGTTTGCCGGAAGTCAAGGAGTGTGAAGAAATTGACCAGTAGGGGGATTGATGTCAGTAGATGGAATGGGGATGTAAACTACAAAGCAGTAAAATCTGTGGGAATTGACTATGTGATAATTCAAAGCGGTTATGGAATGGAAATAGGTCAGAAAGACCCTTATTTTGAATCCAATTACAAAAAGGCAAAAGAAGCAGGGCTGAAAGTTGGTATTTACCATTACAGCTATGCAAAAACTGTTGCCGAAGCAAAAAAAGAGGCTAAGGTGTGCCTTAGCATAATCAAGGGCAAAACCCTGGATTTGCCGGTTTATATTGATATGGAGGAGGATTCCCTCACATATCTGGGAAAATCGTACCTTACAAAAATTGCAGATGAATTTTGCAGTATTATCAAAAAGGCAGGATTTTCTGCCGGAGTTTACGCCAATGCAAACTGGTTCAGAAATTTCCTTGACTATAACAGTTTAAAAAAGAAATATTCCGTCTGGCTTGCTCAGTACAACACCACAAAGGACTTTGATTGTGACATCTGGCAGTACAGCGACAGCGGAAGAATCAAGGAAAATGCCTGTAACTTTGATATGAACTATGTTTACAAAACTCCACAGGTAAGGGTAAAGCTGACGAAGAATTCAGGACTTTATCCCTACGCTTACAACGACCCTGTGGGTAAAACAAGCGTACCGTCCTTAACCCTAAAAAAGGGTGCAACAGTCCTGTGGATAAGCGACGATAAGTACGGCTGGTCAAAGGTTAAGTATAATGGCAAGGAGTATTTTGTTGTAAACAGTCACCTTGCACGAAAGGGACTTTCCTCTTATCCAAAGGAAATTTTGAAGAAGGACACGAAGGTTTATGTTGAAAAGAAAGGTAGGCTTGTAAAGGCAAAAATTCTGAAAAAGGGGACGAAAGTCAATATCCTGTGTACCGTCCTTAAGGGCAGATACAAGGGTTATGATTACCTTGGCAAAGGAAAAAACAGATATTACAGAAAGTAAAAAAGACAGCCTTGACTGTTTTTATCAGTGGGAGGACCGCCCATATTTGGACGGCCCTCCTTTTTTTACTCTTTAATCTTTTTTTCTCTCAATTTCAGTGGCTTATTTTACGGAATTTTCGTAGCTTTCAATCATCTTTTTAACCATGTTACCGCCGATTTGACCAGCCTGACGAGCGGTAATGTCGCCGTTGTAGCCGTCCTTAAGGGTTACGCCTACTTCTGATGCTGCTTCCATCTTAAGTCTGTTAAGTGCAGCCTTTGCCTGTGGTACATTAATCTGATTACTTGAGTTTGCCATATTAATTTCCTTTCTGTTCAGTACCTGCATCGGGGGGACCTCTTTATGATTCTGTATGCTACATTGCATAAATTTGTCCATTGGTGCAATACTACTGAATGTTTCTTTTATCTTTATATCAAGCAACGATTTCTCGTTGCAATAGTATTGTGTGGATTTAAACACAAAATATTAAATGTAAAATCTTCTTTGTTTTTTGTAAAAAAATTGAAAAAAGCGAGTTGCAAAAGCAACCCGCCAAATTGTGTTTTCTATTATGTTTTAATTCAGATTATACCCTTTGCGTGCTTTTTTATTGCCTCAAAGGTTTCGTCGCTTATTACATGCTCAATTTTGCATGCGTCTGCTGTGGCAACCTCTTTGCTTACCCCCAGCCTTTCAAAATATGCCGAAAGAGTTGTGTGCCTGTCGTAGGTCTTTTCTGCAACTTCAACACCAAGGTCAGTAAGCGTTAGATGTCCCTCTTTGTCGGAGGTAACATATCCGCCCTCCTTCAAAAGTCCCATGGCTCTGCTTACGCTTGGCTTGGAATATCCCATATATTCCCCAACATCAATGGCACGGACAAAGGGATTTTTTTTGCTGAGAACATATATTGTTTCAAGGTACATTTCGCCGGATTCTTTTAACTGCATAATGTAACCTCCCTGTGAAAAACTTTATTATTAATGATTTTAACATATTATTTGTCCATATGCAAATTTAAAAGTTTAATGTTGATTTATTATGTATTTAACTTGCAACAATACAATGTATTTTGTACAATATAGAATATAGAATACAAATAGATGAGGGGCGATAAAATGAACCTGTGTGAAATTGTGGAAAAATTAAACAGCAGTCACGATTTGGAGGATGAGGAGCTTATTTTTCTTATTGAGAATAATAGTAACGAGTCAGATAATCTTCTTCAAAAATATGCACAGACAATGTCCCGTAAATATTACGGAAAGAATATCTATCTCCGTGGACTTGTTGAGTTTACAAATTTTTGCAAAAACGACTGCTACTACTGCGGTATAAGACGGAGCAACAAAAATGCCCAGCGGTACAGACTCAGCAAGGAAGAAATACTTAGTTGCTGTCAAGTGGGATATGACCTTGGATTCAGAACCTTCGTACTGCAAGGGGGAGAGGACGGATATTTTGGCGATGATATGATATGCAGTATTGTGTATGAAATACATAGCAAATACCCCGACTGTGCCATCACCCTTTCAATGGGGGAAAAAAGTAAAGAAAGCTACAAAAGATTTTTTGACAGCGGTGCAGACAGATATTTGCTAAGGCAAGAAACCTCTTCACAAAGCCACTATGAATTTCTCCACCCAAAGGAGATGTCATTTCTCAACAGACAGCGGTGCCTTTATGACTTAAAGGATATTGGCTATCAGGTTGGGTGCGGATTTATGGTTGGCTCCCCAAACCAAAGGGCAGAGGATTTGGTCAAGGATTTGCGATTTATGCAAAAGCTAAAGCCACATATGATTGGCATAGGACCATTTGTCCCCCACAGGGATACCCCCTTTGCAAATTATGAAAGGGGAAGTCTTGAACTTACCCTCAAAATGCTGGGGATAATCCGCCTGATGTTTAGGGATGTTTTGCTCCCGGCAACCACCTCCCTTGGAACAATCCACCCAAAGGGGAGAGAGATGGGGGTGCTTTACGGTGCGAATGTGGTAATGCCCAACCTTTCCCCGTTAAATGTAAGGAAAAAGTATATGCTCTATGACGGAAAAATCTGCACAGGAGATGAAACGGCAGAGTGCAGAATCTGCCTTGAAAAAAGGCTCCATAGCATAGGCTACAAGGTGGTTATGGCCAGGGGCGACCACCCTGATTTTTCATAATAAACACTTCATAATTTTGTCATTTATTTTGAATTACCCTACAAATAAGGTATATGTCGCCACAAGCAAATTCGTAAATATGCACAAAAAATACTTTTTTTGTTATGTATAAAATCAATAGCCTTTCCGTATATTTTGATATATAATAGTGATGGATATATATGTGGAAATTCTGTATTCCCACTGTGTATCCCACCGACGATATGTCACAATACGACAGTCATTTGGTGTTATTATATTAGATGATATTTGAATACGGGATTTTTCGTATGAATTATTTTGTACTGGAGGAATAATATGAAGTTACCTAAAAAAGAAGTAGTGGCTATGCTTCTTGCTGGTGGACAAGGCTCTCGACTTGGAGTGTTGACCAAAAAGATAGCCAAGCCCGCTGTTCCTTTCGGCGGCAAATACAGGATAATTGACTTTCCGTTGTCAAACTGCACCAATTCGGGAATTGAGGCTGTGGGTGTACTCACCCAGTATCAGCCATTGGTGCTTAATGAATACATAGGCAACGGACAACCTTGGGAGCTTGACGGTATGCACGCCGGAGTTACCTGCCTCAGCCCCTATGAATCCAAAAAGGGTTCGGAGTGGTACTCGGGCACAGCTAACGCTATCTATCAGAATATCAGCTTTATTGAAAGGTATAACCCTGAATATGTGGTTATCCTGTCAGGCGACCATATCTACAAAATGGACTACGCTGATATGGTAAAATTCCACAAGGAGCACGACGCCGCCTGCACTATTGCAGTTATTGATGTGCCACTTGATGAGGCCTCTCGTTTTGGAATACTCAACACCAACGAGGACGGCTCAATCTACGAGTTTGACGAAAAGCCAGAGCATCCAAAGAGCACAAATGCCTCTATGGGTATCTATGTGTTCAGCTGGCAGAAGCTGAAGAAGTACCTTATTGAAGATGCCGAAAACGAAAACAGCAGTAACGACTTCGGCAAGGATGTCCTCCCTGCAATGCTTAACGCAGGGGAGAGAATGTTTGCATATCCTTTTGAGGGCTACTGGAAGGATGTGGGAACAGTTGAGTCCCTGTGGAACGCAAATATGGATTTGCTTGACCCAAAGCTTACCCTTGACTTAAGGGATATTTATTCCAAAAATCCAATGTTACCTCCTCATTTTGTTTCAGATGATGCAGATGTTAAAAACTCCAACATTTCCGACGGATGTATGGTAGAGGGCGAGGTGCACAATTCTATCCTCTTTGCAGGTGTAACTGTTGAAAAGGGAGCAAGGGTTGACTACTCCATTATTATGCCTAACACTGTTATCAAGGCTGGTGCTGATGTGCGCTATTCAATTGTTTCCGAAAACACAGTAATCGGCAAAAATGCCCGTGTTGGATGTAACCCAGAGGATGCAGAGGATAAGGATAACTGGGGTGTTGCCGTTATTGGTGACGACCTTAATATCGGCGATAATGTGGTTGTGCCGCCTAACGCTATGATTGGTGAAGATTTGGAGGCAGAGTAATGAGTAGAAGTAACAATGTTTTAGGATTAATCTTTGCTAATACAAACGGAAGCTGTATTAGCCAGTTAACAAACAAGAGGACAATGGCCAGCGTTCCCTTCGGGGGCAAGTACCGCCTGATTGATTTTCCTCTTTCAAATATGAGCAACGCAGGCATCAACAATGTTGGCATTATTGCCTCAACCCACTATTTCAGCCTTATGGACCATGTGGGCAACGGTTACGCATGGGATTTATCCAAGAGAAAAAGCGGACTCACAGTTCTTCCACCCTTTAGCGGAAAGAGCTTTGACAATGCCCTTGAAACTTTGGCAAACCTCCACGGATATATAGAAAACGGAAACGAGGAGGATGTTCTCATCTGCCATACAAATTGTGTTGCCAATATTGACTATCAGAAGATGTACTATCAGCACAAAAAGACTGAGGCAGATGTTACATTCTGTTATAAATATCAGGATATCGACAACAACAAATCATTCCCAATGATTGCCGAGATTGACGACGACGGACGAATCAACAAGTTGCAGATTAACCCTCCGGTAACAGGGGATTGCAATCTCATTACAGGCTCAATGCTTATTAAAAAGGATTTACTTATGGCAATCGTCAGGGAGTGCGTAAGCACAAACAATGTTGATTACCGCAGACTTTTCCTGAACTTTGACCTTAAGAAGTTCCGTGTATTTGGCTATAAGCAACTGGGATATTTAAGAACAATCTGTTCAATGCAGGACTATTATTCAATCAATATGGAGCTTATGAAACCGGAAGTAAGGGAAGATTTGTTTAATTCCGAGCGTCCTATTTATACAAAGGTTCGTGATGACCGTCCATCAAGGTACGGTTTTGAGTCTGTTGTTAAGGGAAGCCTTATTGCACAGGGTTGCATAATCAACGGTGAAGTTGAAAACTGTATCATCTCAAAAGGTGTTTACATAGGACAGAACACAGTTGTTAAGAACTCAATCATTATGCAGGACAGCGTAATCGGTGACAACGCTACAATCAGCAATGTGGTTATTGACAAGGACTGCAACATTGCAGCGGGTCAACAGCTTATGGGTGCACCAAACTACCCTGTTTACATAGAAAAGGGTTCAATTATTTCATAAAACCAATAAAGGTTAAGCCGAAAAACTGTGCTTTGTAGGTATTGATAGTATTGTTTTTTGCGTAAATTATGTTATACTTATAATAATAGTCTTAATAGGAGGTAATTAAGATGAGAATATTATACTGTGCAAGTGAAGCCAATCCTTTTTGCGGTAGCGGTGGACTTGCTGATGTAGCAGGTAGCTTGCCACATACCCTTGTAAGAAAGGGTCAGGATTGTAGAATTGTTGTGCCAATGTACGGCTCAATTCCACATGAGCTTAAGTGTCAGTTGCAGTACATTACAAACTTTTGGGTTCCTGTTGGCTGGAGAAGTCAGTATTGCGGTCTTTTCTGGGCAAGCTGGAACGGATGTACATACTATTTCCTTGATAATGAGTATTACTTCAACAGGGATAAGCTATATGGTTACTATGATGATGCCGAGAGATTTTCTTTCTTCTCCCGTGCTATTATGGAGATGCTTCCATACATAGACTTCCACCCGGACATTATCCATTGTAACGACTGGCAGACAGCACTTGTACCTGTTTACTACTATATGTTCTACAGCAAGAATCCTTGGTATTACAACATCAAGAGCGTGTTTACAATTCACAACATCCAGTATCAGGGTATGTACGGCTGGGAGGTTAACACAGAGTGTGTAGGTATTCCTCCAACAGAAACAAAAATCCTTGAAATGGACGGAAAGCTGAATATGATGAAGGGTGCTATTGAATGCTCCACAAGAGTTACAACAGTTTCCCCATCCTATGCGGCAGAGATTAAGGACCCATGGTATTCCTACGGACTTGACCCGTCGCTTAAGAGAAATCACTGGAAGCTTTGCGGTATTCTCAACGGCATTGACTGTGCTTCCTACGACCCTGCAACAGACTGCCAGCTCTATGCAAACTACACCCGTGACGATATGTCCGGCAAGGGTATCTGTAAGCAGAAATTGCAGGAGAGATTACATCTTCAGCAAAGCTGGGATACACCTATTGTTGCCATGGTTACAAGACTTGTTGGTCACAAAGGTCTTGACCTTGTGCGTGGCGGTATCCGTGACTTGCTTAACACTCAGAAGATGCAGTTTGTTATCCTTGGCTCAGGGGACAAGGAATATGAGGACTTCTTCAATATGCTGGCTTGGGATTATCCCGGCAGAGTATCCTTCTGCCATGGCTTTGTCCCTGAACTTGCAAGAAAGATCTATTCCGGTGCAGACATCTTCCTAATGCCATCAAAGCAGGAGCCTTGCGGTTTATCACAGATGATAGCACTTCGCTATGGTACAATACCTGTTGTTCGTGAGGTTGGCGGACTTAAGGACTCTGTCTTTGATTCAGCCGATAATTACGGCAACGGATTTACCTTTAAGCATTATGACATTGCCGATATGTGCAACGCTGTGAAGAGAGCACTGGCAGGTATCAATGACGACTGGGGATGGCACCAGCTTATGTGGCGTGCAATGATGAGTGATAACTCTTGGGACAAGAGTGCTCAGGACTACATCAATGTTTATAACGACACACTTAACTGGAGATAAAATTATTAAAACAACTATCAAAGGGACTTCTTTTGAAGTCCCTTTTGTGTTGCAAACAGACCTGTTGTGTGATATTATTCTTGTGTAAATATATTTTGGCTGATGATTTCTTCACAATAATTCCCAATATCGGAGGTACATAATGAAAAAGAATAAAAAGATTTCAATAGTAGGCGTTGTGCTGTCGTCCATAGCTTTAGTCGCCTCTGTAGTAGAACTTGTTTTTTGCGTTCTAAATACTCCACAGCTTATATTAATGCCTGTGCTTCTTATATTTTTGATGTTTGCTGTTCTGGTTGCAAATATTATCAACCTTATCCGCATAGTAAATTATAATAAGAAACATCATCCTAAGGATAAGTCAAATGAAAATTAAAGAGGGATACGCTGTAAGGCAAATGGGGGAGCAATATATCGTTGTTGCTTTGGACAATGAAATGGATGAGTACAACGGTATGATTACCCTTAACAACAGCGGATATTACATATGGAATAAGCTGAAAAATGACATTCCCTATGACGATTTGCTGTCTGACCTTACGGAGAAATATGACGCACCTGTAGAGGTTATAAAAGCCGATTTAGATGCCTTTTTGGAAAATGCCAAAAGGGTGAATATTCTTGAATAATAAGAAACACTGAATAAATTTTAATTGGGATTTATTCAGTGTTTTCGTAGGTAGTAATATGGATTTTTATTTGCAGTACGGGGGCTACCTTTCGAAACTTCTGGCTACCCTTATTAATGAGGAAACACCCTCTGCTCCCCACTTTCAGCTTGACTGGGAAAAGTTCTTTGACTTTTGCTGTCATCACAAGGTGGAGAATATGGTGTATCTCCAGCTGAAAAAACTGAACATTGTCCCTGAAGATACTCTGAAAAAGTTTGGCGGTGCCAATGCCCGTATGTGTGTGGCTGAGGCAAAGCATGAGATTTTTTCAGAGCAGTTGTTTTCCGCCTTTGAAAGGTCAGGAATTTCCTATATGCCCCTTAAGGGCATTGTCATCAAAAAGCTGTACCCTGTGGAAAACTACCGCACAAGCAACGATGTTGATGTCCTTGTAAAAGTGGAGGATTTTCAAAATGCTGAAAGTGTACTGAAAAATCTGGGATATACACCCGGGGAAGAAGGCAACAGGGACAACGACTATCACAGGGTTTATTCAAAGGGTGTGGTGCATATTGAACTCCACTCCCACTTAACCCCCAGGGATTCTTTGCAAAGGGAATATTTTGATACGGTATTTGACAGGGCGGTTTCCGGTGAAAATAACCCTTACAGATTTTCTATGACAGACGAGGATTTCTATATCTACAATCTCTATCACCTTTACAAGCACTTTGTTAAAGGGGGAGTAGGGGTTAGGTACTTCCTTGATGTTTTCCTGATACAGAAAAAGTTAAACCTTGATATGTACTATGTGGAAAGTGAACTACAAAAAATCGGTCTTAAATCATTTGGAAAGACCGTTACACAGCTTTCACAAGTGTTCTTTAACCAAAAGTCAATGGATGACCGCCTTGAAGAATTGGCACGGTTTGTCTATATCAGCGGTGCTCACGGTGCAACACCCTTTTATGTTGTGTCAAAGTTCAGCGGTGAGGGAACTGCAAAAAATCATTCCTTTATCAATAAGGTTAAGTTTTATTACGATTCTTGGTTCATAGGCAGAAAAGCCATGAGCCAGCGTTATCCCATACTTAAAAAGTGGGGTATTTTGTTGCCCTTTTGCTATATCCACAAGGGAATATACACCCTGTTTTGCAAGCCACAGGCAATTAAAAGAGAGGCAGACAAAATGGTGAAGGTGTATAACAAAGATACAGAAAAGTATGTTGAAAAAATCAACCGTTTGGCAGGGCTTTAACATAGATGATGTTGAGTTTTGAGGTGTTAGATCAGCACTATCATCTAAAGACAAAGAGAGATAAAGAGAACACTTTTTCCCTCCTTCCGTCACGGCTAAAGCCGTGCCACCGTTTTCGCCAGAAAAGCTGTCGCCAAAGGCGAATGAGGGAGTGAAAAAGTAGTCAATATATCTTGGTATGTCTTTA
>JBJEPA010000194.1:0-20648 GCA_051880995.1 Ruminococcus sp. | reverse complement strand
TCAAGCATTACCGTGTGGATAAAATGGAGAAAATTGCCATTACAAACGACAAGCGTGCCGGACAGGATGTATTCAGAAAATTCAACATCGCAACATATTCACGGAGAGTTTTTGGAATGTTTGGTGGGGAAGAGGTGGAAATCACCCTTATGTTCAGCAACGACCTAATAGGGCCTGTTGTAGATAGACTGGGAAAGGATGTTTTCATCACCAAGGCAAACGACGACAGCTTTTTTGTCACCACAAAGGTCAACCTCAGTCCCCAGTTTTACGGCTGGCTCTTTGGCTTTGGTAACAGCGTAAAGGTGGTTTCGCCCCAGTGGGTGGCGGAGGAATATGCAAATCATGTGGCGTCAGTTGCAAGGCTGTATCACTGTGATGTGTAATTTTTTATAAATAAACCTAAGGAAACACTAAATAAAAAATTCAACACAAAACAACGGGAAACAAATGACAAAACGGACAGCATCTATTTAGACGGTGTCCGTAATTTTTAATATATAGGAAAGAATAAAATGTAATTTTTCAAATATTTTAAAATTTTTTTGAAAAAGTTGTCCCATTTTTCAATTTTCCATTGTTGTATATTGTGTCAGGCGGTTAAATGAAATACAAAACTGACAATTAACAGGATAAAAATATTTGTTTTAGAAAGGTTTTTATTATGAAAAGAATAATCTGCATAGTTTTATCATTAATTATTTTTTGTACTCTGTTCAGTGCAACAACTGTTTCTGCAACAGTTAAGAAAGGTAAATGCGGAAAAAACATCACATATACATTAGATTCAAATAAAAAGGAATTAACAGTAAGCGGAAAAGGGAAAATGTATGGTTATTTAGGAGGATACCCTTATAATATATGTAATGATGAATTGAAGTTATCATATGGTAATTATAAGGAGTATGTTGCCCCTTGGCTACATTTAGGACCCTGTGTTGTGGAGGACTGTGATGACAGTTATCTTTACTCCAGTGGGTGGTCTAATTTAACTGTAGAGAAAGGTATTACATCTATTGGTTCCTTTGCCTTTGGCGGA
Organism: Ruminococcus sp.; assembly: GCA_051880995.1. Taxonomy (GTDB): domain Bacteria; phylum Bacillota; class Clostridia; order Oscillospirales; family Acutalibacteraceae; genus Ruminococcoides. The sequence continues at coordinate 19,609 of JBJEPA010000194.1, read as the reverse complement.
TATGGCATTAAATCTATAACTCTTCCCAAAACATTGAAGACGATTTATGGTGGCGCTTTTCATCATTGTGCCAAATTAAAAACCATTACAATACCTGATAATGTGAAAACTATTTCAAGCAAGGTTGATTTTTATAAGGATGACAAAGAGTATTACAGAGAGGGTGCTTTTACCGATTGTGATTGCCTGGATGATGTAATAATATCAGAAAAATCCAAACTTAAAACCATAGGGTGCAAAACCTTCCTTAGTTCAGGGGTTGAATATTTTAATAGTAAAAACGAACTTCCTAAGGTGACACATGTTGGGGCATCAGCCTTTAAGGATTGCTATTCTTTAAAAAAGATATCCTTGCCAAAGGCAGAAGTATATAAAAGTGCTTTTGAATTTTGTGAAAGGTTGAAAAAAGCAGATGTTTCAGGTACCAAAAAAATCAGAGCATATACCTTTCTTGATTGCAGAGCTCTTGAGAATGTAAAACTTGGTGACAAGCTCACATGGATTGGCACAGAATCATTTAGTTGTTGTTATTCACTGAAAAAAATTATAATTCCCAAAAATGTGGAAGAGATAAGATACAATGCTTTTAAAGATGATGAAGAGCTAAAAACTGTTATAATTGAATCTCAAAAACTTAAGGCTGTGCGCACAGATGCCTTTAAGAATGTAAATAAAAATGTTGTATTTAAAGTGCCAAAGTCAAAGCTTGATCAGTATAAGGCGTTAATCTCCCCTAATGCACCTAAAACTGCAAAATTTGTAGGGATTTAAACTATTATAAACTAATAGAAATATAGCCGAGTTAAACATAAATCAAGGAGAATAATTATGAAAAGAATAATCAGCATGGTTTTATCATTAATTATTTTTTGCACTCTGTTCAGTACAACAACTGTTTCTGCAAAAGTTAAGAAAGGCAAATGCGGAAAGAATATCACATATTCACTAAGTTCCGATAAATCAAAATTAACAATAAGCGGTAAGGGTGAGATGTATAATTATCTATCATTAGAATGTTACCCTCGCTATGCTTCAGGGTTTGACGTGAATAACCACAAGTGTCTTCCGCTTTGGATAGAATATGAGCGTTCTTTTGAGGGTGACGAGAGAAATGAAATCTGGGAATTAGCAAAAAACAACTACCGGATTTCTATTGGTAAAGGAATAACATCAATCGGTGCAAATGCTTTTTATTGTGTGGCAGACTCAAAGTCACAACAAACAATCACCTTGCCAAACACTGTAAAAACTATATATGGCGGAGCTTTTTCTTTTAGTGGATTCAAAACTATAGTATTACCGGATAATTTAAGGACAATTTCCAGTGAGGTTGTTTATTATAAGAATAATACGGTTTATCCAATGTTAGGTAGCTTTGAATATTGCAATTCAAAGAATATCCAAATTTCAGAAAAATCCAAGCTAAAAACAATAGATTGTAATGCCTTTAAAAATAGTAATGTAAATTATTTCAATAAAAATAATTCATTGCCAAAAGTGACCCATGTGGGAGATAGTGCTTTTTATGGTGCTAATATTACAAATATATCTTTGCCAAAGGCAGAGATTTATAAAAACGCATTTAAATATTGTCGTAAGTTAAAAAAAGCAGATGTTTCAGGTACAAAGAAAATCAGGGCATATACTTTCCTTGGTTGCAAAAAACTTAAGGATGTAAAGCTTGGAAATAAGCTGGTATGGATTGGTACAGAATCATTTAAGGGTTGTAAGGCTTTGGAAAGCATTACTATCCCAAAAAATGTAAAAGAAATAAAAGACAACGCTTTTATGAATGATACAAAATTGAAAACTGTTGTAATAAAATCAAAAAAGTTAAAGACTGTTTGTACAGGAGCATTTGAAAATGTTAATAAAAATGTTGTATTTAAAGTGCCAAAGTCAAAGCTCAAACAGTATAAGGCATTAATCTCTCCTAACGCACCTAAAAATGCAAAGTTTGTAGGAATTTAGTCAGTTTTCCCCTAGCTAAAAGGAATAGAACCAAGTTAAACATAAATCAAAGGAGAATAAGTATGAAAAGAGTAATTAGTATAGTGTTATCTTTAATAATATTTTGCACTCTGTTCAGTACAACTACTGTTTCTGCAAAAGTTAATAAAGGTAAATGCGGAAAAAACATCACATATAAGTTGGACACAACTAAAAAGAAATTAACAATTAGCGGTAAGGGTGATATGTATGGCTACCTATCGTTAAGACAGTATCCCTTTTCTACTTTAGATTTTGATAATAGTCACCGTAAGTATTTTGCACCTTGGGTAAAAATTAAGACATATGTTGATAATCGAATGGTGATCGGTGAATTAGCGAAAAACAATTGCCAGGTTTCTGTTGGTGAAGGAATAACATCAATTGGTTCAAATGCTTTTTACGGTGTGACATTTACAAATCCGGAACAAACATTTACCCTGCCGAATACTGTGAAAAAAATATATGGCGGAGCTTTTATGGAAAGCGAAGTCGATACAATAAAAATCCCGGATAATGTAAGTGAAATTTCCAGTAAGGTGGTTTATTATAAGGACAATAGGGAGTATCCAAGTTTAGGTTGCTTTGAAGATTGCAGTGCAAAAAAAATCCTGATTTCAGAAAAATCAAAACTCAAACACATAGGGGATCATGCCTTTCAGTCGTGTTCTGTAGAGTATTTCAATGAGAATAATTCATTTCCAAATGTGACATATGTGGGTTACGAAGCCTTTTTCGGCTGTGATGGAATTTCAAGCATATCCTTGCCAAAGGCAGAGGTATATGGAAGAGCATTTATTTTTTGCGAAAACTTGAAAAAAGCAGATGTTTCAGGTACTAAAAAAATCCGAGACTATACCTTCCGAAATTGTCCCAATCTTGAGGAAGTAAAGCTTGGTAACAAACTCACATTTATTGGTAGAGGTGCATTCCAAAGCTGCGTTTCCCTCAAGAAAATTACTATACCTAAAAATGTACAAAAGATAAAAGATGTTGCTTTTAAGGATGCCGAGAAATTAAAAACTGTTGTAATTGAGTCCAAAAATCTAAAGGCTGTTGGTGACAGTGCATTTATGGGTGTAAGTGACAATGTTGTATTCAAAGTACCAAAGTCAAAGCTTAAGCAGTATAAGGCGTTAATCTCTCCTAACGCACCTAAAAAAGCAAAATTTGTAGGTATTTAAGCAATGGAAAACCCTAAATAAAACAAATTTTTCGATTAAAAGATAAGTACCATTTATGGGACACCTGAAGTGTTATTATTATGTCACAATGATTAAATGATTTTCGGAGGGTGTCAGATATGATTTTAAATCTTTGCTTATTTGTTTTTTTGGGATATTTATGTGCTGAAATTTATAAAATGCTTACAAAAAAGTCAGCCTACAAAAGAAAGGTAAAAATAAAAACTCCTTATAAAAGTGTAACAATTACCTATGACGAGGGGTAACAACAGCAAATTAACAGCAAAAGAAAATCAGGCAGTCCATGTGGATTGCCTGATTTGTATTTAATACAAATTTTCCAAAAGCTGTTTTCCGGTAGGGGTTTTGAATATTTTTTCTCCCAGTTTAACAGCTGTTTCCCTGCTAAGACCATCCTCACAGGTGTTTACAAGGAAATCCGCCTCTACAAGAATTTGCAGGTCAATGCTGTCAATATTTTTGTAGGTGTGGTGGTTTGCAATGAGGAATTTTACCCTGTCAATAACATCCTGATGAAAATCAAGAGATTTCATTATTTTTTCAGCTTCATCAGGTCCAAGCCGTTCCTGAATTTTCCCGTCATTGCGACTATACAGTTCTTCTCCCTTTTTTATGCCTATGTCGTGGGTCAGTGAAGCACATTCAAGGGTGAACAAAGTTCCTTCGTCAATATTTTCACTTTCGCCAATGAGCTTTGCAAAGGAATGAACCTTTACAAAGTGATTTATCCTCTTCCGGTCGCCCCTAAAGTAATCCGCCATTGCAAGAAAAAGTCTATTTATCATTTTTTACCATCCTCTTTACATAGGCAAAGGTTTCTTTTTCTCCCTTTTCTGCAAGCATTCTTAGGATTTTTTCCAGTTCCTTTGCAGTTTCGGGGTGCATATGGTACCTTGCTTTACCGTTCAAGAAATAGTCAAGGGGGTGATGGTCGGTGTAATTTTTTCCGTTGTAAATTTTGCTGGCGGCAACTCGGTCGCAAAACATCTCCGCCAGAAACCTTGTGGGCATTTTAACAGGCATTACCTTTTTTGTTTCAAGGTTGATGTCTGTCCAGTATTCGTAATGGTGACGGTTTCGCCCCTTGTGGTGCATCCATGCCAATGAATAGCCGTATTCTTGCCTTTCCAGCTCGTTGGGACTCCTTGTGCCAATGTAAAATTTTGCCCCGGGGATAAATTCTGTGGGACTGTATTTTGACAAATCGTGTCTTAATCCCTGCCAGAATATACCGCAACGATAGCAGTTGTAAATAACCTTGTGCCGGTGCTTTGTAATTGTTCTGAAGTGACCAACCACACTTCCCATTTTTTTCACCTTCTGAATTAGGGAAACACTGAATAAATCATTTGCACAGAAAGGGCTGTCAGATTTTTTGTAGGTGTGTTCAAAAAACCGCAGCAATACTGTCGTATGACCAGGTTTTTTGGGCATACAGGCGGAAAATATGCAAACAAGATGTGTAAAGTGATTTATTCAGTGTTTCCTTAGTACTAAGGGTATTATATCACACTTTTTAAAAATTACAAAATCCATTTAACTGTTTACATAAATTAAAAAATGATGTATGATAACAGGGCAAAAGGAGTTTTTTATGAAAAGATATGTAAGAGCCAATTTCGGGAAAAAAGGCGGACAGGCAGTTCTTGCGGTTTTCTTTATTCTTTTAATAGCTTTATCAGTGGGTGGAGCACTATATATTTTCTATGGCGACTCATGGCAAGATAAAGAGAATAACCAGCAGACAGCAGTATTATCTTCACAGAATGCCAACACCACAGTTCTTTCTATAAAGAATAAAGAGTTGAAAATGGATGTGGGTGATAGGTATAAGGTTAAGGTTACTACCGAAAACGAGGGTGCTGTTGATGCCATTACCTGGGAGAGCAGTGACAGCAAGGTTGCTCACATTGACCCTGACGGCAACATAGTTGCCTTGAAAAAGGGAAAGGTAAAAATTACAGCCACGGCGGGGTATTACAGCTCCAGTCTTGAGGTTACTGTAAAAGGAAGTAAGGAAAAAACCACAAGAACATTTTCCACAGCCTATACTGCCAACAAAAAAGTTGTAAATAAGAATAAAAGCGACGGCAGCGGAAGAAATCTTTATTCTGTTGATGTTAACCGTCTTAAAAACTGTGTGACAGTTTACACCTATGATAAAAACGGAGAATACACCGTGCCTGTCAGAGCAATGATTTGCTCCTGCGGTGACGGTGACAAAACCCCTATAGGTACGTTCAGTGTGGGGGTAAAAAACCGCTGGCATACCCTATACGGAAATGTTTACGGTCAGTACACCACAGCATTTAACGGAGAAATTCTCTTCCACTCTGTGCCCTATGAGAAGATGAACAAACCGAATTCTGTTGAGGTGGAGGACTACAACGGTCTTGGTACAAGCATATCAATGGGATGTGTTCGCCTGGCTGTTGCTGATGCAAAGTGGATTTATGAAAATTGTCCCGTGGGTACAGTTGTCAAGGTGTTTGATGATGAAAAGGATGGGCCTTTGGGTACACCTTCCTCTATGAAAATCAACACAGGCAAAAGTACGGGCTGGGACCCCACAGACGACAACAAAAAGAATCCATATTACAAGAAAACCCCTAACTTTGACGGTGTGGTAAATGTTTCTATTGATTTAAGGGAAAAGTTTGACCCTATGACCGGTGTATCTGCAAGGGATACAAGCGGTAGTCTTATCACTGATAAAGTAAAGGTTAAGGGAAGTGTAAACACCGAAAAAAGCGGTGAATATCTCCTTGAATACACCGTAAAGGATGATATGGGCAGAAGTAACTCCCAGTATAGGTATGTTACGGTGAGGTAATCTTTAGTAAACTTCTTTGTAAGTACAGGCGGTCAAAAGACCGCCTTTTATCATAGAATATTCACGAAAAAGTCCGATAAGGTTCATGAATATACCCAACAAACACCGTTGCAAAATATTAGTGTTCGTGTTAAAATGTAGGGGAAATGAGGTGCGTCCTATGAAAAAAATATTTTCTTTGATGTGTATTGTAAGTCTTGTGGCGGTTATTATGCTGACAGGCTGTGATAATAGTGATAATAATCAGGTGGAAACCTCAACAGTTCCATCTACAACCCTGGGTTATCCCGGCGAAGACGGTAAGGTTGACCCATCTCTCCTTGATGAGTTTAATATGTATGAGGTTTATGCCGATGACGATAGGGATCATATCTATCCTCTCCAGTCCTATGAATGTGAGGATGACGGCACAATTATTTGTGGTGATAACTATGAGTATGATGAGAACCACAATACAATTAAGCAGGTGCATTACGAGGGAGATATACTGGACTACACCGAGGTCAGAGAGTATGACGAAAAAAATCAGAACACAAGGATAGTAAGCTATGCAGGCGAGGTTAAGCGTGAAAACCTTGTTTCAACTACAACATTGGAGTACGATGAAAACGGAGAGCAGATTAGAACTGAAACCTACGACAGCGACAATGCCCTTGTTTCCTATGACGAAACAACATATGTTCAGATTGACGGACTTAACTATATTAAGGACAATACTGTATATGACAGCAATGATGAAATGACATCAAAGACTGTTTACACATACAGAAACGACGGAACACCATCCTATGATGTCCGCACAGTTTATGAGAATGGCGAAGTTTTGTACTACTACCAGACCACCTACAACAGTGAGGGTGATGCTGTTGCATATGATTACTTTGACAAAAACAATAAAAAGATTGACACTCCGGAGCAGGAGATAGAGGCTTTTGGGGAATAAGGTATAAATTAAAGGCTGATTGCTTAGCCCGATTATGGGTTAAAGCAAACAGCCTTTTACTGTTTTTGGGATATAAACTTTAAATGAATTTTGATTTGTTATTCCTTTACAAGCACCTTTTCAATCTCTGAAATATACATTTTGTGGAAGTCGCTACCGTCCGGTGCATAGCTTGAAAATACGCTTTTGTCAACAACGCTTTTGCTGTTAAGGTTCTGGGCGTACATCTTTCGGCAGATAACAACAACCTTGCTTTCGGCAAAATAAGGGGCTTTTTCGTCACAAACAGGTGTAAGACCTGTTTCCTTTACTTTGTCAAAATCTCTTCCGCTTTTTGTACCGCAGAAAGAAAGCTGTTCCTTGTAACCGTCAGGCAGGAAAGAAATTGCAAAGTATTCGCCCTTTTCAGTAAAGTCAAAGGTGTACCTCTGGGGACGGATGAATGTATATGCAACAGGCTTGTTCCACATAATTCCCATACCTCCCCAGGAAACTGTCATCATATTTACTTTATCATTTGCGTTAACGGTGACAAGTCCCCAGTCTTTGCCTATAAGCTGAAAGGGGTTCTCTTTCAATTCCTCGGGTTTGATTTCTCTGAAATTATTCATAGTTTTTCTTCCTTTCGTATAAATGTGTCTGTTTATCAAAGGAATATGTCAGATATCCTATCCCTTTGTTTTTATATATTTAATATATCACATTATACTATATATTTTCAAGAAAATGAATAAAATACAAAAATAATGAATATTTATACATTTGATTTGTATATATCCAAGGGCGATTTTGCCCTGCTTGAATGTGAAATCACTCATATTCACTGCTAAATAACGCAATGCTTATAATAATTTGTCATAATAATAAAAAATATTGCCAATGGAATTGTTGAAACATTACAAAATATTGAATATTTGAATATTTATGCAAATAATCCTTGATTTTCTGCATAATTGGTGTATAATGTACTTAAGATAAAAAACAAATCACTTTGAATACAGAAAGGAAATAGAACAATGGCAGATACAAGCATTAAAAAAGTTGTGCTGGCTTATTCCGGCGGTCTTGACACATCAATTATAATCCCTTGGTTAAAGGAAAACTACAACAACTGCGAGGTTATTGCTGTTTCCGGTAATGTTGGTCAGGGTACAGAACTTGAGGGTCTTGAAGAAAAGGCTATCAAGACAGGCGCAAGCAAGCTTTACATTGAGGATTTAACACAGGAATTTATCGAGGATTATGTTTTCCCAACAATTAAGGCTGACGCAGTTTACGAGGGCAAGTACCTCCTTGGTACATCCTTTGCCCGTCCTATCATTGCAAAAAGACTTGTAGAAATTGCTAAGGCAGAGGGTGCTGACGCTATCTGTCACGGTTGTACAGGTAAGGGTAACGACCAGGTTCGTTTTGAGCTTGCTATTAAAGCATATGCACCTGATATGAAGATTATTGCTCCTTGGAGAACATGGGAGTTCAAGTCCCGTGAGGACGAGATTGAATACGCAGAGAAGATGGGTATTCCTCTTAAGATTAACAGAGAAACTAACTATTCTAAGGATAAAAATCTGTGGCACCTCAGCCACGAGGGACTTGACCTTGAAGATCCTGCTAACGAGCCAAAGTATGACGACCCTAACTTCCTTGAAATGGGTGTTTCTCCTGAACAGGCTCCTGACAAGGCTACATATGTAACATTACATTTTGAAAAAGGTATCCCAACTTCCATTGACGGTGTTGAGATGGACGGTGTTGAAATCGTTACAAAGCTTAACGAAATCGGCGGAGCTAACGGTATTGGCATTACAGATATGATTGAAAACAGACTTGTAGGTATGAAGAGCCGTGGCGTTTATGAAACTCCGGGCGGTACTATCCTATACTATGCACATAAAAAGCTTGAGGAGCTTACACTTGACAGGGATACATTCCACTATATGGAGCTTGTTTCCAACCGTTTTGCAGAGCTTGTATATTACGGTCAGTGGTACACACCACTTAGAGAAGCACTTTCAGCATTTGTTGACCAGGTTAACACAGTTGTTACAGGTGATGTTAAGCTCAAGCTTTACAAGGGTAATATTATTGACGCTGGTGTTACTTCTCCATATTCACTGTATGACGAAGATATTGCTACATTTGATGAAGACGAAGTTTATGACCAGAACGACAGCGCAGGCTTTATCAATCTCTTTGGTCTGCCAATCAAGGTTCGTGCTAAGAAAGGCTTTATTAAATAATTTTATAAGTCTTTATTTTGTGTTCGTATAAGATATTAAAGTCCGCAGGGTACTTGCGGGCTTTATGTCATTTTTTAAGAAGATGTTTATCGGGACAATTTGATGCATAAATTCATATTATTTGCTATATTACGAGGTGTAAACAATGCAGTTATGGCAGGGTAGATTTAAAAAATCTCTTTCAAAAACAACCAACGATTTCAATTCCTCAATCTCCTTTGACTCAAGAATGTTCAAAGAGGATATTGAGGGTTCAATAGCCCACGCAACAATGCTTGGCGAAACAGGCATTATCAAAAAAGAGGAATCAGAGAATATAATCAACGGTCTTAAGGGTATTCTTGACGACCTTTTAAACGGTGTGTTGCAGTTTGATATGGAGTGTGAGGATATTCACACCTTTATCGAGGGAGAACTGACAAGAAGAATCGGTGATGACGGAAAAAGACTCCACACCGCAAGGAGCCGTAACGACCAGGTGGCTGTTGACATTAAGTTGTATCTTAGGAAAGAGGTTGAAGAGATAATCACCCTCCTTGAGGATTTAATCAAGGTAATTGCATCAAAGGCTAAGGAATATTACGACACAGTAATGCCGGGCTACACCCACCTGCAAAGAGCCCAGCCTATAACCTTTGGACATCACCTTTTGGCTTATGGGGAAATGTTTCTTAGGGATTTGTCAAGGCTAAAGGACTGCAAAAAGAGAATGAATGTTAACCCACTTGGCAGTTGTGCCCTTGCGGGAACTACGTATCCAATCGACAGACATATGACATCTTCTCTGCTTGGCTTTGATGCACCCACAAACAACTCCCTTGACGGTGTTTCCGACAGGGACTACTGCCTTGAAATAGCAAGTGATTTGTCAATTATTATGGTGCACCTTTCAAGATTTTCAGAAGAGATGATTATGTGGTGCAGTTGGGAGTTTAAGTTTGTTGAACTTGACGACGCATTCTCCACAGGCTCATCAATTATGCCACAGAAGAAGAACCCCGACATTGCAGAGCTTGTAAGGGGAAAAAGCGGCAGAGTTTTCGGCGACACCATGAGCCTTTTAACTGCTATGAAGGGCATAGCCCTTGCATACAACAAGGATATGCAGGAGGACAAGGAGGCAATTTTTGATGCAGTTGATTCTGTAAAGATGTGCCTTATCTCCTTTACTCCTATGCTTGACACGATGACTGTTCTTAAGGATAAAATGAGAAATGCCGCTGCCGGTGGATTTATCAATGCCACCGACTGTGCAGACTACCTCACCAAAAAGGGCGTTCCTTTCCGTGATGCCTACAAGGCAACAGGCGCTTTGGTTGCAAGGTGTATTGACCTTGGTACAGACTTGGAAAATCTGCCTTTGGAGGAATACAAGAATGTTCACCCAACATTTGACGAGGGAGTTTACGAGGCTATCAACCTTGAAAAGTGCGTAGCCGACAGAACCTCCTTTGGCGGTCCTGCTCCAAAGAATGTTTTGGAGCAGGCAGAGGAAATGCTAAAGCTAGTAGAGGGATAATTGAGGTATAATAATTATGATTAAGGTTGGAATTATTGGTGCAACAGGCTATGCGGGAGCAGAGCTTGTGCGACTTATCACCACTCACCCGCAGGCACAGATTACGGCAATCAGCTCCGTCAGCTTTGAGGGTCAAAAACTGAGTGATGTATATAAAAGCTATATAAATATTAACGATATGGTTTGCGAAAATGCAGATGATGTTGTGGAAAAGTCAGAGGTTGTCTTTGTCGCTCTGCCCCACGGGTTAAGTCAGGAGCTTGCTAAAAAGTGTTACGACAGCGGAAAAGTTTTTATCGACCTTGGCGCAGATTTTAGACTGAAAAGCGAAGAGGAGTACAAAGAGTGGTACAACGGTGAATATATCCACAAGGAACTTCACGAAATGGCTGTTTACGGCTTGCCGGAGTTCTATCGTGACAAGATTAAGGGTGCAAAAATCATTGCAAATCCGGGTTGCTACACCACCTGTTCACCACTTGCCCTTGTACCTGCACTTGATGCCGGTATAATAGACACAAAGGGCATTATCTGCGACTGCAAAAGCGGTGTAACCGGTGCAGGACGAGGACTTTCTCAGGGTAATCACTACCCTGAACTTAACGAGGGTTTTCACCCATACAAGGTTGCCTCTCACCGCCACACTCCCGAAATTGAGCAAACACTTTCTTCCTTTGCAAATGAAAAGGTGACAATCACATTCGTTCCTCACCTTTTGCCTGTTAACAGAGGTATTCTTGCAACCTGCTATGCTCCCCTTAAGAAGGACATTACAATGGAGGAGCTGAGAAATGTTTACAAGGATTTCTACAAGGGAGAATATTTTATCAGAATTCTTGACGAGGGACAGGTTGCGGATATTCATAATGTGAAGTACAGCAACTTCTGCGATATTTCCCTCCACCTTGATTTAAGGGCAAACCTTCTTGTGGCTGTATCCGCTATTGACAATATGGTGAAGGGTGCCGCAGGACAGGCTATCCAGAATATGAACATAATTTTCGGCCTTGACGAAAAAGCAGGACTTGAAATTGTTCCCCCTGCTTTTTAGTCTTTATTTAGTAACTTTATTTTTGTAAAAATTTAATATAAAGAGAGGTATAGTTATGGATTATAAGTTTATTGATGGAACTGTAACAACACCAAAAGGCTTTACAGGAGCCGCAATCTGTGCAGGAATCAAAGAGGGTAACACCACAAAGAAGGATATTATGATGGTGAAGTGCGACAAGGTGTGCAATGCCGCCGCCGTCTATACAAAAAACCTTGTTAAGTCCGCTTCAATTCTTGTTACACAGGAAAATCTTAAGAACGGTAAGGCACAGGCTATTGTTGCCAACAGCGGAAATGCAAACGCCTGCACCTCAAACGGAGTAAAGGTTGCAGAAGATGTGTGCAAGCTGTGTGCGTCAACCCTTGGAATTGACTACAGCGATGTTATTGTTGCATCTACAGGTGTTATCGGTGTGCCAATGCCTTTGGGACCTTTTGAGCAAAAGCTCTATATGATGAAAAAAGAGATGAGCAAAGAGGGAGGCACAGACTGTGCTGAGGCTATAATGACAACAGATACCGTAAAAAAAGAGATGGCTATGGAGCTTACTTTGGACGGAAAAAAGGTTACCATAGGCGGAATTGCAAAGGGAAGCGGTATGATTCACATCAATATGGGCACAATGCTCTCCTTCGTAACTACCGACGCAGCCGTAAGCTCAAAAATGCTTGAGGAGGCACTTAAGGAGGCTGTTGAGGACACATTTAATATGGTTTCTGTTGATGGCGACACCTCCACCAATGATACCCTTGCAATTATGGCAAGCGGTCTTGCCGGTAACAAGGAAATTACTGAAAAGAACGAGGACTACAAAAAATTTGTTGGTGCTTTAAAAGAGGCCTTCAGAAGTCTTGCTAAAAAGCTCGCCTCCGACGGAGAGGGTGCAAGCAAGCTACTTATCTGTAATGTCAAGGGAGCAAAGAGCAAAAAGGATGCTGTTGGAATTGCAAAGACAGTTATCGGCTCATCCCTTGTTAAAACTGCTATGTTTGGCGCAGATGCCAACTGGGGCAGAATCCTTTGCGCTATCGGATACAGCGGAATGGATGTTGATGTAACTAAGGTTAAGGTTACATTTGTAAGCGAAGTTGGAGAACTTCTTGTGTGTGAAAACGGCGCAGGTGTTGGTTTTGACGAAGAATGGGCAAAGAAAGTTCTTTCTGAGGATAGCATTACAATCAATATTGAGCTTGGCGACGGAAGTGCCGAGGCCGAGGCTTACGGATGCGATTTGACATATGACTATGTAAAAATCAATGGGGACTACAGAACTTGATTTTGATTAATCAGACTATAAAGGCGGGGATGTTGCTGTGCTTTAGGGTGACTGAAAAAATCCTTGAAACTCACAGCAATGTCCTCGCCATAATGCAGGAATAGAGAGAAGATGAAAAAATGGACAGTAATTTAACAGCCAAAGTGCTAACCCAGGCAATGCCGTATATCCAAAAATATGCAGGAGAAACCGTTGTTGTAAAGTACGGCGGAAATGCAATGCTTAACGAGGAGCTAAAGGCTGCTGTTATGAGTGATATTGTGCTTATGCAGCTTGTTGGTGTCAATGTTGTGCTGGTGCACGGAGGAGGCCCCGAAATTTCCTCAATGCTTAACAGAGTGGGCATAGAGAGTAAGTTTGTCAACGGAATGAGAGTGACAGACAGCGACACGATGGAGATTGTTCAGCAGGTACTTGCGGGCAAGGTTAACAAAAGCCTTACCCAGCACCTTAACCGTGCAGGGGGCAAGGCGATTGGACTTTGCGGTCTTGACGGCAATATGCTTATGGCTGAAAAGCTTGTGACAGGTGACGACCTTGGGTTTGTTGGTGAAATCACTGAGGTTAACCCTGAGATTGTAAACGATTCAATCAAAAATGGCTATGTGCCTATTATTGCTACTGTTGCAGGTGACTACAAGGGCAATGTGTATAACATAAATGCCGATATTGCCGCCGCCTACATAGCTGCAAAAATCGGTGCAAAAAAGCTTATTCTTATGACAGATATCAGAGGTCTTTTACAGGACAAGGACGATGAGGACTCACTTATATCCGTGGTAAATGTCAGCGAGGTTGCCCAGCTTAAAAGAGAGGGCATAATCAGCGGTGGTATGATACCAAAGATTGACTGCTGTGTTGAGGCTGTCCGTCAGGGTGTTTCAAGAGCACATATAATCGACGGAAGAATAGAACACTCCATTCTAATTGAGCTTTTCTCCGACGAAGGTATCGGAACAATGTTCTATTAAGTTTGCAGGATATTACTATGGAAAATTTAGTTATAAGAGAAATGACTGCCGATGACTATGACGAGATATTTGCCCTTTGGCAGATTACCACAAAAAGGGCTTTGTCCGGTGCTGACAGTCGTGAAAATATAGAAAAATACCTTGAACACAACAAGGGAATGTCCCTTGTGGGAATTGTTGAGGGTAAAATAATTGCAACAGTCCTTGCAGGACACGATGGCAGAAGAGGATTCATCCACCATATGGCTGTAAGTCCCGATTACAGGCGACAGGGCATAGGAAGCAGTCTTGCAAAAGAGGCTGACAAAAGAATAAAGAGCAAGGGAATAGCAAAAACCCACATCTTTTGCTACAAAAACAATGACTTAGGTCAAAATTTCTGGAAAGCAATGGGCTTTACAAAACGAGAGGATATAGATGTATTCTCCTTTGATTAATGGAGAGGGAAATGGAAAACGAAAAGATAAAACAGCTTGATAACGAGAATATAATGCATACATACGCAAGGTATGATGTCTGCCTTACCCACGGTAGCGGTGTTTACGCCTATGACGACAGCGACAAAAAGTACATTGATGTTTCTTCCGGTATCGGTGTAAACTCACTTGGCTACTGCAATCCCGGTTGGGTTAAGGCTGTAACTGAACAGGCATCAAAAATTCAGCACATCAGCAACTACTATTACAGTCCGGTTGCAGGTGAACTTGCTGAGAAATTGACAAAGGCAACAGGACTTTCAAAGGTTTTTTTCGGAAACAGCGGAGCCGAGGCAAACGAATGTGCCATTAAGGTGGCAAGAAAGTACTCCTTTGACAAATACGGAAATGACAGAAATCGCATTGTTACATTGGAAAACAGCTTTCACGGAAGAACTATTGCAACCCTATCCGCAACAGGACAGGATGTTTTTCACAACTACTTCTTCCCATTTGTTGAGGGCTTTGACTATGCAAAGGCTAATGATATTGAAAGTCTTTTAAATAAAATAACAGACCAAACCTGTGCCGTTATGCTGGAAACCGTACAGGGTGAGGGCGGAGTTAACATACTCAGCACAGATTACCTTCAAGAGGTGAGAAAAATCTGTGACGAAAGGGATATTCTTCTCATAGTTGACGAGGTGCAGACTGGCGTTTGCCGAACAGGTAAGCTGTACGGATATATGCACAGCGGAATAATCCCTGACATTGTAACCTCTGCAAAGGGCCTTGGGGGAGGACTTCCCATCGGCATTTGTATGGTAAGTGAAAAGCTAAGTGAGGTTATGGGTCCCTCAAGTCACGGTACAACCTTTGGCAGTAACCCTGTAGTGTGTGCAGGTGCTAACTATGTTTTAGATACAGTTAATACTCCGGAATTTATTGACGAGGTCAATAGAAAGGGAGAATATATAAGGGAAGAATTGCTTAAAATAAAGGGCGTTAAGGCTGTTCGTCAGCAGGGTCTTATGATTGGCATAGAGGTTGAGGAAAATGCCGGTGATATTGCAAAGAAATGCACCGAAAAGGGACTTCTCATCATCACGGCAAAGACTCTTCTCAGAATGTTACCGCCACTTAACATTACATATGATGAAATCGACGAAGCACTTTCCATCTTAAAGAAAGTTATGGAGGAATAAATATGAAACATTTACTAACACTTGAAAGCTTGTCACAGGAGGAAATTAAGGATATACTTAATCTTGCAGACCAGCTTAAGTACGAACTAAAGCACGGCATTGAGCATCACCACCTAAAGGGCAAAACCCTTGGTATGATTTTTGAAAAATCTTCCACAAGAACACGAGTTTCCTTTGAAACAGGTATGTATCAGCTTGGGGGACATCCTCTTTTCCTTTCCTCAAACGATTTGCAAATCGGCAGAGGTGAGCCTGTTGAGGACACAGCAAGGGTGCTTTCCAGAATGCTTGACGGAATTATGATTCGTACCTTTGAGCAGTCTGAGGTGGAAACTCTGGCTGAATATGGCTCAATTCCTGTTATCAACGGACTTACAGACTACTGTCACCCCTGTCAGGTGCTTGCCGACCTTATGACAATCCGTGAATTCAAGGGCAAGCTAAAGGGTCTTAAGATGGCATTTATCGGCGACGGCAACAATATGGCAAACTCAATTATTGTTGGTTGCCTTAAGTGTGGTATGAGCGTTGCTATTGCTTGTCCAAAGGGCTATGAGCCTCCACAGAATATCCTTGACTTTGCATCTCAGTATGAGGGTATGTTTGAATTGACTTCAGACCCTCTCAAAGCCGCTGAGGGTGCAGATGTTGTCTATACCGATGTATGGGCTTCTATGGGTCAGGAGGAAGAAAAGGCTGTCCGTGAAAAGGCATTTGCCGGTATTCAGGTTAACAAGGAGCTTATGAGCAAGACTAACCCTGATTGTATGGTTCTTCACTGCCTACCTGCCCACCGTGGCGAGGAAATTACTGCTGATGTCTTTGAAGAACACGCAGATGAAATTTTTGAAGAGGCAGAAAACCGCCTTCACGCCCAAAAGGCTGTAATGGTAAGACTTATGGCTGACAAACAGCCATGAGGAAACACTAAATAAATCACAATATGTGCAAATGATTTAGTAAGTGTTTCCTTAATAATTGACAAGTGGTGTTGATTTTGATATAATCAATCCACATTAAAACGATAGGATTTGAATTTATGATAAAAGATATTCAAAATGAAATTCTAAAACTTAAAAAAGAAAAGGATGTATGCATCCTTGCCCATTCATATATGGCACAGGAGATTAAGGAAATTGCTGACTTCACTGGGGACAGCTATGCCCTGGCGGTAAAGTCGGCAAATGTTCCTCAAAAGACTGTCCTTATGTGCGGTGTTCGCTTTATGGCTGAAACCGTAAAAATCCTTGCACCTGAAAAGAAGGTACTCCTTAGCAACCCTGTTGCAGGATGCCCTATGGCTGAGCAAATGGATAAGGAAGCCATACAGGTGGTTAAGGAGCAGTACCCGGACTACACGGTTGTGGCTTATATAAACACCACAGCAGACCTAAAAACTATCTGTGATGTTTGTGTTACTTCATCCTCTGCTGTGAAAATTTGCAAGAAAATCAAGTCGGACAAGATTTTGTTCATCCCGGACTGCAACCTGGGTGCTTACGTCGCCCAACAGGTGCCTGAAAAGGATTTTAAACTCCTTCAGGGCGGTTGCCCTACTCACGCAAAAATTTCCGAGAAAAAGCTACTTGAGGCTATGGAAAAGCACCCTAACGCACAGGTGCTTGTTCATCCCGAATGTCAGCCTGATGTGGTAAAACACGCAGACTTTGTTGGCTCAACCTCCGGAATTATGGACTATGCAAAAGAAAGTAGTCACGATGAATTTATTATCGGTACAGAGATTTCAATAGCCGAGGAGCTACAGTACGCTTGTCCTGACAAAAAGTTCTACCCAATGTCTATGGATCTTATTTGTCCAAATATGAAAAGCACTACACTTATGGATGTGTACGGCTGTCTTATGGGTACATTCGGAGAAGAAATTACAATGGACGAGGAAAAGCGTCTTGCGGCTAAGAAGTGCATTGACGAAATGATAAGGCTTGGATAAATGAAAAAGGCAATAATTGCAATGAGTGGCGGCGTTGATTCCAGCGTCGCAGCTTTTGTTATGAAGGAAAAGGGTTATCACATCATTGGTGTAACAATGAAGCTGTATGATAACGACGATATAGGCATTGATACCGAAAGAACCTGCTGTTCCCTTTCGGATATAGAGGACGCACGAAGTGTTTGTTACAAGCTTGGTGCAATGTACTATGTCTTTAACTTTAAGGCGGATTTTAAGGAAAAAATAATTGACGACTTTATCTCCACCTACGAAAACGGCGGAACTCCAAACCCCTGTATAAGGTGTAACAGATACTTAAAGTTTGAAAAGCTTATGCAGAGAATGAGGGAGCTTGACTATGACTATGTTGTCACAGGTCACTATGCCCGAATTGAGAAGCAGGGCGACAGATATATACTGAAAAAAGCAGTTGACCTGACAAAAGACCAGAGCTATGTGCTTTACAATCTTACACAGGAACAGCTTGCACACATTCAGTTCCCCCTTGGTGAAATGAACAAAACCGACGCAAGACGAATTGCAGAGGAAAACGGTTTTATCAATGCAAACAAAAAGGACAGTCAGGACATTTGCTTTGTGCCTAACGGTGACTATGCCTCATTTATTGAGGAATACACAGGCAAAACCTATCCGCAGGGCGACTTTGTTGACAGCAAGGGAAATGTGCTTGGTACTCACAAGGGCATTATCCGCTACACAATAGGTCAGAGGAAAGGTCTTGGACTGGCTTTGCCCTGTCCTATGTATGTTAAGGAGAAAAACCTTGAAGAAAACAAGGTTGTGCTGTGCCTTAACGATGAACTGTTCAGCAAGGAGCTGTATGCCGACGACTTTAACTGGCTGTCTATCCCACAGCCAACGGAAAAAGTAAGGTGTAAGGCAAGGATAAGGTACAACCAAAAGGAACAACCGGCATTTGCCGAAGTTTTGGAGAACGGTAGGGTTAAGGTTGTATTTGACGAATCCCAAAGGGCAATTTGCAAAGGTCAGGCAGTTGTGCTTTATGACGGAGATGTTGTTCTCGGTGGAGGAACAATTCTATAATGGTTATCTTGTAGTAACTAATTGTTAACTATAATAAATACAAAGGTTGACAATATGGCGATAAAAGAGTATAATACCCCTTGTAATAAAATACAGGGGGTATTTTTATGAGAAAAAGTAAAATTTTTGATATGGTGGTCTGCGCCTTGTTTGCCGCAGTTTGCTGTATCTGTTCGGTGATCACAATCCCAATGGGCGCACTTCCATTTACCTTGGGAATTTTTGGAGTTATATTCACAGGTGTCGTTCTTGGCCCTGTAAAGGGTTTGATTTCGGTAGTGGTTTATCTACTCCTTGGTTTGTTTTTGCCATTGTTCAGCGGTGCGCAAAACGGCATTTCAGCCTATCCGGGAATCACAGGGGGATACATATGGTCTTACCTTATAGTGGTTTTAGTTGTAGGTCTTATCAGCCGTATTCCTTTTAACAACAAGGCACTTGAAATGGTAGTAAGCACCCTTGGCTGTGCTTTGGGTATTGTTATCTGCTACGCTTGCGGAACAATACAGTTTATGGCAATAACAGGCTACGGCTTAGAGGCTTCCCTTGCCGCCTGTGTAATACCATTTATGCTGTTTGACGCTATCAAATGCGTAATAGCCGGAGTAGCCGGCCCTCTCCTGAAAACAGCACTTAACAAGGCTGGATTTATGGGATAATATTTGTATAATAACTTTTGCCTTCCCCTATGGGGAGGGCATTTTTTATTGCAAAGTGGGAGAAATTCCAAAATATTGACAAATAATACTAAAAATAATAAAATATAAAAATATGAAGGAAGAAAGGAAAAATATAATGGAATCAATAATCGTATTAATAGTAATTATTGCGTTGGCTGTACTGCAATTTGCTTTTCTGGGTAAGAAAAAGTTTTTGGGTTTGTTACTTCCCCTGCTTTGCTTTGTGGTTTCTATCCTTGCTATATTTTGCAGTAATATTTTA
>JBJEPA010000193.1:4216-5383 GCA_051880995.1 Ruminococcus sp. | reverse complement strand
CATCACAATACAGGGGGGTGACTGGGACGGCAACGGTACAAAACAGAATTTAAGCTTTTGTATCTTTAAGCTTGCCCACGCACAAAACATTGTTTTAAGCGGTTGTACATTTAAAAATGATGTGGAAGGGCATATGGTGGAAGTTGGTGCAGTTAATAATTTGACTGTAAAGAATTGTACGTTCAAGGACCACATTTCACTTGATTCCTCATACGAACACGAAGAGGCTTTGCAGTTGGATGTAAACCTTTACGAAACAACTGAGATGGGTAACTTTGACAAATATCAGAACAAAAATATTACAGTAACAGGCTGTAATTTTAACAATGTGGGCAGGGGAGTAGGCTCTCATAACAGCATAGAGGGAATGTATTTTACAAATATGCATATCGACAATAACACTTTTACAAATGTAAAGAGTTATGCTGTTGCCTGTGTTAATTATAGGAATTCAACCATTAAGAATAACAAAATGAACTCCTGCGGTGGGGGAATTTTGTTTATGAATATTAAGAATAACTATAAGACCTGCACCAACTCCTATGTTATGAAAGACTGGAATTTAAAGCTTAACACAAGTAAGGATAATTCCGTTATATCGGGAAATACAATTAAGCAATCTAAGAATAACGAAGACAAAAAATGTATAATTATTTTTGGTGACCAAGTACCTGAAGATTATTCTAACAGATATATCAAGGGAGACCACTGCATTAACGGCGTAACATTTAGCAATAACACTATTTATTCACCACAATATACTGCAGTTCTTGTGAGCGATGCAAAAAACTGCAAAATCAATAATAACAATATATATTATACCGGCAAAGGCGGTAAATGCTACGGCATATTTATGAAAAATAAGTGTGACAACACTTCTGTTACAGGTAATCGTATTGATAACTGTTTCGATGGAATAACAACCACAGATTGTAAGTCGCTGAGTGTTTCATCAAACACCATTACATCCAGCCAAAGGAACGGGATAACCTTTATAGGAACAACTAAAAGTAAAGTTACCAAGAACAAAATTACCGGTTCCGGTACAGGAAAAAGCTACGGAATCTTTATAGAAAAGAAGAGTAACGGCACTTCTGTTACAAATAATGTTCTGAATAAGTGTTATGACGGAATAATAACTACTTCGTCTAATGCTTTGGATATTTC
>JBJEPA010000193.1:0-4116 GCA_051880995.1 Ruminococcus sp. | reverse complement strand
AAGAATAAAGTTACCGGTTCAGCCAATGGTAACAGCTATGGAATATTTATAGAAAAAAAGAGTAACGGCACTTCTGTTACAGGTAATGTTATGAATAAATGCTATGACGGAATAACCATTACAGATTCAAATTCGCTAAATATTTCATCAAACAAAATTACCTCCAGCCAAAGACAAGGAATTACCTGCAAAGGAACACAAGGAAGTGTTTTCAAGAAAAATAAAATTAAAAGTTCAACCTCACAGGGGATGTATTTTGCAAAAGCAAAGGCAACTGTTAATGGTTGTACAATTAATAAGGTTTCAAAAAAACACGGAATTGCCATTAATAGCTCAGACAGTGATTTAAAAATTACAGGATGTACAATAAAGAACTGTAATGAATATGGGATATCCGTATCACAGGGTAAAGCTACAATCAAAAAATGTAAATTCAGCGGTAATAAAGGCAACATTCACAGAGGGTAATGAATTAAAAGTAATAAGTAAAAAAAGAGGAAGTGCTTGCACTGTCTTTGACAGAGTTTGCACTTCCTCTTTTTATTTTGGTGCAGTGATACCCCCTGAACTATGTCATTTTGAGGGATGAAGTGACCTATCTAACAAAGTAAGTGGTAAAGGAAGGGGATTCCTCGACAAGCTGGTCATGACACAGTAGTGGCTTGGAAAGACAGGGGGGTGGTCGTTCCCTTGAGTTGATGGCATTGTCAAAAAAAGGGAGTCGTTTTCACGACTCCCTGAATTAATTTATTGAATTATTAGTGATTTATCCCTTAACGGCACCTGCAACAACGCCCTCAATGATATACTTCTGACAAGCAAAATAGAAGATAACAATAGGCACAATAGAAAGAACAATAAGAGCCATAATGGCACTTGTGTCTGTATGTCCGTAACTACCGTTAAGGTACTGAATATGTATCGGGATAGTCTTGTATTTACCCTTGTCAAGGATGAGGTAGGGCAGGAGGTAGTCGTTCCAAATCCACATTGTTTCAAGAATACCAACAGAAATGAAAGTTGGTTTCATAATTGGAAGAACAACGCTAAAGAATGTTCTTATTGGACCTGCACCATCTACATCAGCAGCCTCTTCAATTTCAATAGGAATACTCTTAACAAAGCCGGTAAACATAAATACCGCCAAACCTGCGCCAAAACCCAGGTAGATAATTAAGATACCCCAAGGTGTTGTAAGATGAAGCTTGTCTGCTGTCTTTGAAAGTGTGAACATAACCATCTGGAAAGGAACAACCATTGAGAAAATGCAGAAATAATAAATAATTTTGCAGATAAGGCTGTTTGACCTTGACAGATACCATGCACACATTGATGTGCAGAAGAGAATAAGGAACACACCGCCCACAGTAATGAACAAACTACACAGAATAGTCTTGTAGAATGGGAAGTTGCCATAGAACATACCCTTTATGTAGCTTTGAAAGCCATAGAAGGTGTCAGCATTTGGTAGAGCAAAAACCTCAGAACTGATGCCGGCATTTGTTTTAAAGGAGTTCATTAGAACAACAAAAATTGGCATTACATAGAATACAGAAATAATAGAGAATAATACTGTAAGTATTTTCATACCCATAGTTTGTTTCTTTTTAGGTTTCTTTTCCTTAGGTTTAGCTTGAACTTTTGCCATTATTGCTGCACCTCCCTCTTTCTTGTAAATGCAAGCTGAGCAAGTGCGATTACAACAACAATAAGGAAGAAGATAACTGCCTCAGCCTGACCAACACCACGAGAATTTGCGTTAGCATAGAAGGTGTTGTAGATATTCAGAGCCATCATTTCTGTTTGATAAACCATCGTACCACTGTCAGAAACTACGCCGGGAGCACCGCCTGTAAGGGCAAGGTTCTGGTCGAATAGCTTAAATGAGTTTGTAAGTGTAAGGAATGTACAAATTGTGATAGATGGCATCATCATTGGAATTGTAACACTCTTTAGCATCTGCTTTTTGTTTGCACCGTCAATTTTAGCAGCCTCATATAAGTCACTGGGGACACTTTGGAACCCGGCTATGTAAATAATCATCATATACCCGGCTTGTTGCCAACACATCAGTATGATAAGTCCCCAGAATCCAAAGGTGGAGTTTAGGGCAAGATTTGTGCCATAGTGCTTTAATATTCCGTTGAAAATCTGTTGCCAGATAAAGCCAAGGATAATACCGCCAATGAGGTTTGGCATAAAGAATACAGTTCTGAAAATATTAGAACCTCTGATGCCAAGGGTTAAAGCATAAGCAACAAAGAAAGCGATGACATTAATCAGCACAACTGATACTACAACAAACAGTGCTGTAAACCAGAATGAACGGAGAAATCCCTCATTTTCAAAAGCCTTAACATAGTTATCAAAGCCTACAAATTTTGCGTTGCTCGTAGTTCTGAATTTGCAAAAGGAAAGATATACACCACTAAAAAAGGGGTATATAAAACCAATAATAAAGGCTGCAAATGTTGGAAGCACAAATATAAGTGAATATAATTTTCTTTTGGGTTTTCTAAACATAGTATTTGCCTTTCATTTTTTAAAAAGGGGAGCGTTGCCGCTCCCCCTGTCCGACTAATTTCTATTCAAGTGGAAAACTTAATTAGCCATTAGCCTTTGCGTATTCAGTCTTCCAACCGTCAACGAAAGCCTTAACAACATCGTCCCACTTGCCTGTGCCGGCTGCGTACTGTGTAAGAGCTGTACCAACGCCATTTTTCCAGTCTTCGCTTGGCATTGTTGTAAAGTTCCAAGATACAGGTTCCTTACCTGCTTCTGTCATTTCTGTGTCAGCCTTAACGAATACATTTGTTGCTTCCTTAGCATTCTTGAAAGGAATTACAAATCCCATATCGTCAGCCATTGCCTTTGTACCCTTGTCAGAAGAGATACACCACTTCATAAAGTCAAGAGTTGCCTGCTGGTCTTCTTCGCTTGAGTTAGCGTTAACAACCCAATAGTTTTCAGAACCGGTGCATAGGCCCTGGTTTTCTTCGCCGTCAACACCAATGTAGATTGGGAGCATACCAAGGTCTTCGTCCTTCATACCGTTTTCTGTAAGTGCGCCGTATTCCCAAGAACCATTCTGGAAGAATACTGCTTCGCCCTTATAGAATTCTGTTTCAGCGTCAGAACCTGTCTTGCTTGCAAGCTCAGTTGGTTTGCATGTAGAATCTGTGATATAGAGATCAAAGATGTTCTTGTAGTTGTCAAGGTAAGTACCCTTGATAGCGTCAGTAGAAGAAATTCCATCTTCCTTGTACTCATAGTAGATTGGGAGGTTAGCAAGGTGAGTCTTGAATCTCCAGTCAGAAGAACCGTCCATACCAGTTGATGTGAAAGCACCCTTAACACCGAGAGCATCTGCATTCTTCTGGATTTCATCAGCAACTGTCTTTAGCTTATCAAAGCTGTTGATTTCATCAATGCTCTTAACTGAAGCAAAGTCGGAATCACAATACTTCTGGAGTAATGTCTTGTTGTAGATGATACCATAGGATTCGATAACATAAGCAATACCCTTAACAACACCGTCTGTGTTCTCAAGTGCATAGCTTTCGTTTGTGAGTTCCTTGTAAACATCAGTGTCAGAAAGGTCAATACAATCTTCATCCCAGTTAGCAAGACCAACAGGTCCGTTAACCTGGAAGAGGGAAGGAGCATTTTCCTTGTCCATTTCTGCTGTAAGAGTTTCTTCATAAGTACCTTCAGCAGCTGTTGTAACCTTTACATCAATGCCTGTTTCCTCTTTGTAAGCCTTAGCAAGATCCTGCCAAGCCTTGTCCTGTTCCGGCTTAAAGTTCAAATAGTAAACTGAACCCTTAGCCTCTGTGTCTTTGCTGTCGCTACTACCACAACCGGCCATGCATGAAACAGCCATAAGGGCTGCCATAGAGGTAGCGACTGCTTTTGTGATGATTTTCTTTTTCATAAATAGTCTCCTTTGAAAAAAATTTGTGTTCGTTTTTATGTACCGAACCGTTATAGATAACAGGTATCACTAGTCTGTTATCTCATCAATTAGAGAATACCACAAATAAGTTGTAATTGCAATATCAATACATAAATTTTTTATTAAAAAATAATCTAATATTTTCGTCAAAAGACATTATT
>JBJEPA010000192.1:0-20649 GCA_051880995.1 Ruminococcus sp. | reverse complement strand
AGCGCATGACTGTTAATCATGATGTCACTGGTTCGAGCCCAGTTGGGGGAGCCATTAGAGAGTAGAGAAATCTACTCTCTTTTATTTTTTTATGAATATGATATAATCTGTTTAGTAAATCGAAATTTATATTTTAGTAAACTAACAAAAAGGAGTAATGTACAGATGAGGAAATATAAAATTGCATCGGTGTTGATGATTATTCACGGAGCATTTATGGAAATTGGTGGTTGCTTTTGTTTAATTCCTGTATTTATTTTAGGTGCAGATATATTTGATATAAATGAGTATTTTTCATTTATCGTTCCATATTTTCAGGATAATATGAATTTGATGCTTATAATGGGAATGCTTTATGGAATTGTAAGAGTTATAGGAGCAATCGGATTATGGAAAAATAGAATGTGGGGACTGGCATTATCCATTATTAATTGTGTTGTTACAATGGCTCTAATGATGTTTATGCTACCTGCGGGTATTATGGACGGAATACTTGCTTGCAGTGCATTGATTTTGATTTTATCACAGTATTTTGGAAATAGAAAAATTATTGAATAAAAAAACTTCCAGTTTGTCATACAAATTTCTATGCACATTTCAAATTCTTGAATATACCTGTTCCTTGAAAGGACTGCAATAGTATGAAAAATGAAATTTTGAAAATAACGGAAGTTGAGTTTGAAGAAATAAAGTCAAAGGTTGATTTTGACAAGACTTTTTTAGCAGAGGTTGACGGTTCTTCTATACCGGACGAAAAAAGCTTTTTTGATTATATGGAGCGCCTGTATGATTTGCATACCATTAATGGTATTTGGGGCAGAAACTGGGATGCTCTTAATGATTTAATGCGAGATCTACTTTGGATTGTGCAACAGAATCACATTTTGGCAATTCACTCTTACAATAAGATGTTTTTGAAAAATAAAGCATTAAAAAAAGTTTTTATTCAGTGTATGAGTGAGTGTATTTTGCCTTTTTGGGAAGAAGAGGTGTTATACACCGTAGTTGGGGGAGAAACAAAAGAATTTATAGTCTATCTTATTGATTGATTTACTGTCAAAGCAATGGCATAATGACAAATATCATTCAATGTGATTGTAGAAAATAACAGAATGTATGTAGTCTACTGTTAAGTAGATAGCAAACTCAAACACCCGAATTCCATCGTTCGGGTGTTTTCCATGAAAGGCTTTTTAATGAAAATAAACCAAATAACCCTATCAGTTCTCCGCCGTATAATCGGCAAGGAAGGACTCATTTTGCAGGGTTGTGGATATGATTAAACCGAAGTTATAAACCGGTAGGAAATTCATCAATAAGCCAAGAACCGTCATCTCCTTTTATAAGAACAACAAAAAATGAACTTGACGTTTCAGGATATAATGCAGAACTCTTAACAGTTTCCATTTTAACCGAAACATAAATACTACAGGTGTTTTTAACAATCTTTTCTTCACCTATTTCTGTTAATTTAGCCCAAGCCATTCCATCAACATCACCATTGTGGAAGTACGATTTTTTACACTTTTCAGTACAATATTGCTTCATATTTTGGTAATCGGATTTTTCAAAAGAAGCAAAGAAATCTTTTGTAATTTCAGCTGGGTTCAATGAGGCAATTTTTTTATCACCCTGAGCGTTTGTAAGACAACACAGAAGGATTAACGCTACCATTGTTACTGATACAGCAGTAATTGTCAATGTGGGTTTTTTGAACTTTGCCATATAGCGTATTCTGCGCTTTACATCAGCCTTACCGCTTTGCAGAGAGGTTGTTCCCAGAACATATTTCTCCTTTCCAGCGGTTGCGGTTTTGAATAAAAGCATAGCGTAGCTCTGCTTATTCTCAGTATATTTCAAAGTACGCTGGTCGCAATAAACCTCGATGTCACGCTTGAAGATAAAGAAACTGAACCACATAATCGGATTAAACCAGTTAAGGCAAAGCACAAGAGTAGCAACAGCCGACCAAAGGATATCAAGGTGCTTCATATGACTGAGCTCGTGGAAAAGGGTAGCTTTTTTCTCCGGTTCACTCAGATTCTCGGGAATATAGATTGACGGCTTAACCAGTCCAATCAGAATAGGCGTTGTATCAGCAAAATACAGAGCTATATTTCTCTTGATATTTAACTTTTCTTTGCAAATGTCCAATATATGCAGTGTGTTGTCATCACATTCCCTTCGACGTTTTTTAAGCTTGTGCCTGTACACAGCAAGGATAGTTATGAAATAACCCAGTAATAAAAGTGTTCCGCCTGCCCAAACATAAGTGACAATTGCGTCAATTTGGATAGTATAGCCAATTTTCGATTTGCTCTCGGATACGTCAACATTATCAGCCTCAATCATCTTTTGCAGTCCTACGGCAACGGTGTAGTTATTATCATCTTCCTTGCTGTCCTCGGTATTATAACTGCGGAAAGACGATTGAATAACAGCATTCTCATCCACCTTGACTGTGTTGAAAACAGAAACAGGACTTGTGGGCAACGATGGAATAATAAGACGTATCAAGAGTACTGCCCATATAAGGAAATGCCATTTTGCCTTCAATCTGTTTTTGAAAATTATCTTAAACAGTATTATAAAAATTGCTGTTATGGAAAGGTAGATTGTGGTTTGAATAAGAAAAGCGTAAACTGCGTAAAACGGAGAGTTAGTTTGCGTCAAACCCAAAAGCCAGTTTGTAAGAATATCAGTTCCCATAGCTTACTCCTTTCCCATCTTTTCTATCAAACTCAAAAGCTCCTCGGTTTCCTTTTCCGTAAGGTTTGAGTCTGCTGCAAGATTTGTAACAAGCATACTCACCGAACCGTCATATACACGATTGATAAAGCTCTTGGTTTCCTTTAGTCTGCATTCCTGCTGAGAAATCAGAGGATAGTAGCGGAAGACTGCACCCTCGTCATTTATAGCAATGGCTTTTTTAGAAACAAGCCTGCGGACTAAGGTTTTGATAGTGGAATCACTCCAACCCGTACCTGAAAGTGCCTTTCTGATTTCCGAGATAGTCATCAGTGGATTTTTCCACAGATATTCCATAACCATCCATTCGGATTCTGAAATATTTATTTCTTTCTTCATAAGTATCACCTCACTTGTATTAGTTTACATATGTAACCTTGAATTGCAGTTTACAACTGTAAACCGTATTTGTCAATAGTTTATCACAACTTTTCTTAAAATCTGCGGAGCAAATTCCATTTGGAGCAGCGTTACTGAAAGCGGACCGATTTCCAATATGCCCGACACACCCGGACTTGCCGTCTGGATGAACGGTCATATCGGTGTGTATATCGGCAACGGTGAAGTCATCGAAGCACAAGGCACAGCCTACGGAGTTGTCAAAACAGAGCTTAACGGTCGAGGTTGGACAAAGTGGCTGAAGATACCGAATATCAAATATGTAAACCAAAGCAATAAGAAATGACGAGGTGATTTTAATGAAGAAAACAAGCGTAAGCATAATGTATGATGATGAAAAGCTGAATGCAATCAGGCTGTATATGTCACAGCGTGATTTGGATTTCAAAGAAGAGGTTGAAAAATCGGTGGACTCGCTGTATGCAAAATATGTTCCTGCAAATGTGAGAGAATTCATTGATATGAAAGCTTCACAGGTAAAACCGCCGAAGCTGAAAAAAGAAAAAGCTACTACCATCGACGATGATAATAGCTGTGATTTACCGAAAAGCTAACTATTTATTCTTGCCTTGTAATCCTCGCCCCAATTCTGCATTGCGTCAAGAATCGGTTTCAAGCTCTGACCTAATTCAGTGAGAGAATATTCAACTTTCGGCGGTACTTCTGCATACACCTTGCGGTTTACAAGTCCTTTGGCTTCCATATCACGAAGCTGCGCAGTCAGTACCTTTTGAGATACGCTGCCGATTGATTTTTTCAGTTCTCCGAAACGCATAGTGCCGTTCATCAAATCACGCAAAATCAGTACCTTCCATTTATCACCGATAAGCATAAGGGTTGTTTCTACGGGGCAAGCAGGAAGTTCCTTTGAAATTTTTTGTTCGTTCATATTTTCAGCCTCCTATTACAGTATCAATCAGAAACCTATATCCATATTATACCGTATGGTTGTATAGGGTGTCAAGTTTATAAATTTTTAAAAAATTATTTCAGAAAACAAACCTGAAAAAAGCCGATTAATATGCAAATGTTTCCTTTTGGTAACTGTATAATAGTTTCCTTTTAGTAACTACAGCACAATAAAGTGCTTACTTTACATCTGAAACCTGATTGCGTATAATGTAGACACAAGCTAAAGAGAACGGCCGCTCCTGTACTTGAAATAAAAAATAGAATAAATCAAATTTAGGAGGAACTCGAAATGAAAATTGCTGTAATTTGTGCAAACGGAAAAGCAGGAAAGCTTATTGTTAAGGAAGCAGTGAACAGAGGACTTGATGTAACCGCAGTAGTTCGTACGGAAAATCAGACTGAGGCACAGAATGTTTTGCAAAAGGATTTATTTGATTTGACTGCCGCAGATTTAAAAGACTTTGATGTTGTCGTAGATGCCTTTGGTGCTTGGACAGAGGATACACTCTATCAGCACAGCACTTCTTTGAAGCACTTATGTGACATTCTTTCAGGCACAGACATCCGTCTGCTTGTTGTCGGCGGTGCAGGCAGCCTGTATGTAAATCCCGAGCATACAGCAGTTGTATCTGACGGTCCGGATTTCCCACCACAGTTTTTGCCGCTGGCTAAAGCACAGGGCAAAGCACTTGAAGAACTGCGAGCAAGAAATGATGTCAAGTGGACATTTATCAGCCCTGCCGGTGATTTCCGTGCAGACGGTGAGCGCACAGGTAAGTATATTCTCGGCGGAGAGGAATTAACCCTCAATTCAAAGGGTGAGAGCGTCATCAGCTATGCGGATTACGCAATCGCTATGATTGACGAAGCTGTAAACGGCAACAATATTCAAAAGAGAATCAGTGTAGTGGCTGAATAAAAATTTAGACAGGGCTGTCATTTGCGGCAGCCCTGTTTGAATTCGGAGGTCATAATGGATTATTTGAGATATATTGTAAATGACATTCATACAGTGGTTGCGGCAACAACGGATGATAACGGACTTCCTGTGACCTGTGCCATAGACATAATGGACTGCGATGAAAAAGGATTGTATTTTCTTACGGCAAAGGGTAAAGGCTTTTATAACCGACTTTCAAAGGAAAAATATATAGCCTTAACAGGAATAAAGGGTAGTAATACGATGTCGAGTGTAGCAATTTCTGTTCGTGGTACGGTTAAAGAAATCGGTACAGAAAGACTGTCTGATTTGTTTGAAAAGAATCCTTATATGGAGCAAATCTATCCTACAGAAGAAAGTCGTAAAGCGTTGACAGTTTTTTGCATATATGAAGGCAACGGAGAGTGGTTTGACTTATCAAAGAAACCCATTGAGCGTGACACTTTCCAAATCGGTAACGGTAAGAAGATGAAGGACGGTTACTCTATCACCGATAAATGTAATGCCTGCGGAAAATGTATTCCTCTGTGTCCTCAGGGTTGTATATCTAAAGGTACACCGTTTGTAATACAGCAGGAGCATTGTCTGCATTGCGGAAATTGTTTAACTATATGTCCGGTAAATGCAATAGAAAAGAGGAAATAAAAATGACTCAGGCGGAAAAAAGAATTCTTTTGATTAAACATCTGTTGGCTGAACAACCGGAGTATAGAAAGTTAGAAATTCCAAAAACAGAGCAGGCACAAAAGCAGCTGCTCCGCTCTCTTATGAATGTTCGTCCTCCAAGGTGCATTGACGCAGATTTTCTGAAAGTACAGAACGAATATTTACAGGCAGAAAAAGCATTAAAAGGCATCACCGATTTATCGGAGCTTTTTCCAATAGACAAGGGAATTTATTTGTGGCAGGGTGATATTACTACGCTTCGCTGTGTTGCGATTG
The DNA here is from genome assembly GCA_051880995.1 of Ruminococcus sp. GTDB lineage: Bacteria > Bacillota > Clostridia > Oscillospirales > Acutalibacteraceae > Ruminococcoides. Next base: position 14,708 of record JBJEPA010000192.1, on the reverse strand, counting down.
TCAATGCGGCTAACTCACAAATGCTTGGCTGTTTCTGCCCTTGTCACGGGTGTATAGATAATGCTATTCACACCTATGCAGGTATTGAGCTTCGTTTGGAATGTGCCGAGATTATGAAAAAGCAGGGACATAGCGAACCCACAGGCAGAGCAAAAATCACAAAAGCATATAATCTTCCTTGTAAGTATGTTTTGCATACGGTGGGACCGATAATTTCCGACAAACCGTCAGAACACGATGAACAGTTACTTGCCTCTTGCTATTTGTCCTGCCTTAAGCTTGCAGATGAAAATAAAATAAGCAGTATTGCATTTTGCTGTATCTCAACAGGAGAATTTCATTTTCCAAATGATAGGGCGGCTGAGATAGCCGTTCAGACAGTAAAGCAATACAAAGAGGAAACCAAAAGCAGAATCAAGGTGATATTTAATGTTTTCAAGGATGTGGATTACGAAATCTACCGACAATTACTGGCAACAGATAGATAAACTGAAAAATGAAATTAAAACAGCCGACGCAATTTTAATCGGTGCAGGAGCAGGCTTGTCAACCTCCGCAGGACTTACCTACAGCGGTGAACGCTTTATGAAATACTTTTCCGACTTCCACCAAAAGTACGGAATCAACGATATATATTCAGGCGGATTTTATCCCTATGAAACACTTGAAGAATACTGGGCATGGTGGTCAAGACATATTTATTATAACCGTTATGATGTCATTGCAGGAAAAGCTTACCTTGACCTTATAAAGCTTGCAGAAGATAAAGATTATTTTGTTCTGACTACCAATGTTGACCATCAATTTCAGCTTGCAGGCTTTGGTAAACAGCGGTTATTCTATACACAGGGTGATTACGGATTGTGGCAATGTTCACAGCCGTGTCATCAGAAAACCTATGACAATGAGGAAGCTGTACGCAAAATGCTTGTGCAACAGAATAATATGAGGATACCGACAGAGCTGATTCCTCATTGTCCAAAGTGTGGCAGACCTATGACAATGAATCTTCGCTGTGACGATACCTTTGTTCAGGACGAGGGCTGGTATGCGGCGGCAAATCGTTATCAGAATTTCATTCGCCGATATAGAAATTCACACATTCTGTTATTAGAGCTTGGTGTTGGAATGAATACTCCGGTAATTATTAAGTATCCATTTTGGCGAATGACATCAGAGAATCCCAATGCTGTTTACTGCTCAATAAATCTTTCAGAAAGTATTTGTCCCACAGAAATAAAAGCACAGTCAATTTGTATCAGCGATGATATCAGCTGTGTTCTTAATGATTTGAATAAGTAAAAATTTTTAAGGAAGGTGATAATAATTAAAAATAATTACATTTACAAACATTCCTTTAAAAACAAAAGCATAAACAGAAAAGTAAATGATTGTTTGACTAATATAAAATTCGGCAAACACAAAAACTTATCCGCAAATTGTCATAGTGATAAATTATGAGCCTTTTACGGCTAAAAGTTTAAAATAAATAAAAAATAATATAAATAAAGTTTAATTAAACTAAATACAAAAAATAAAAATAAAAAATTCTAATTAAATTAAAGATAAAGTAAAACAGCGTTTAGATTTAAAAAAACTTCTGTTATACTTTAGTCACAGTCAAGAGAGACAAAACAAAAAACAAACGAAAAGGAGGAAAATAGTATGGGAACATTCATTGTTCAGTGGACAGAATGGATTAAATCATTGTTTGACTAATAAAAAATTCCGCAAACAAAAATCCTTGTCAGTAACTTGTCATAGTTAGTATGGTAAGATAAATACAGAAACAAACGAAAAGGAGGAAAAGAGTATGGGAACATTTATTGTTCAGTGGACAGAATGGTTTAAATCATTGTTTGACTAATAAAAAAATTCCGCAAATACAAAACCTTATCAGTAACTTGTCATAGTAATATAGTAAGATAAATACAGATACAAATGGAAGGAGAATAGAGATGCAGTCTATTATTGATTTCTTTATCAGATTATGTTATTCAGATGTAATCGACTGATAAAAGTAAAAATAAAATAATTTCCACAGCATTCGTTTCATTTGTTTATGAATAATCAATAAAAGAATCGGTCGTTTTGCATTCTGCAAAGCGGCCGATTTTTAGCAAATCAAAAATTTTCGCAAAAATTTTTACGCAGAATAAAAAATAATATTTATATTTGAAAAGGAGAATTTATTATGAACGAACAGTACACTAGTCCCGATTTCACACTTATCAGCGTAAACAATTTAGTTGCTACAGGTGCAAGTGGTGGCGATGTACCACCCCTTGGAGAAAACGAGAGTGAAATCATAAAATAATTTAGCTAACAAGCAAACTTCCCCTTATAACTCTATGGACTGCGACAAAAAGGAAGGGCAAAAATCTGCCCCCTTATTTGTCGCAGTCCTGTTTTTTGCAAAAAAAAATTAAAAAAATTTAAAATTTTAAATAAATACCCTTATTTTGTTGCACTTTTGTTGCACTTCATATCTTATAATTGATTATAACGATATATTAAACAACTTAAGGAAACACTGACTAAATCAATTCACACATCTTGTTTGCATATTTTCCGCCGGTATGCCCAAAAAATCCTCGCAATACGTCAGTATTCCTGCGGTTTTTTGAACATACCGACAAAAAATCTGACGGCACAATCTGTGCAAATGATTTAATCAGTGTTTCCTTAACAAGACCAATTTGTCAGCACATTGTAAGTTTTATCTGACAATTCCACAAGATTTTATTGAACTGCTTGTGAATTTATGTTATAATTTAACAAATTTAGAACTATATCCTTTGGAGGTATCATTATGCAAATAAAAACTGATTTCAGCAACAAAAAGCTCACGGTTGCATTAAGCGGAAGGCTTGATACAATTACATCACCTCAGCTTGAAGAGGAGGTAAACCGCTTTTCGCTTGATGAAATCAACGAAATTATTATAAATGCAAACGATCTTGAATATATTTCAAGCGCAGGACTTCGCATTGTTCTTATGCTCCACAAAAAAATGGCTGAACAAAACGGACAGTTCAGGCTTTTGAATGTAAATGAAATGATAAAAGAAATTTTTGATATGACAGGTATGTCCGATTTTCTTGATATAGAAAAAGCATAATCTGTTTTATGCGATAAAATATAATTTAATAATACATATTTAGGAGGCAATTAAGAAATGAGTTATTTGGATATATTTAATCAGATTGTAACACAAAATGCAGATAAGCCTGCAATAGTTGATACCAACGGACAGCGTACTGTAAGCTATAAACAGCTTGATGAAATGTCGGGAAAAATTGCCGCAAAGCTGAAAAGCTCAGGCTGTAAAAAGGGGGACGCCGTAGTAGTAAGACTTGGCAGAAAGGCGGAGTTTATTGCAGCGGAAATAGGTATTATGAAGCTTGGTTGTGTAGCTGTTCCCACACTGCCAAGCTACCCTCAGGAGCGTGTTGACTATATTGCAGGCGACTGCGGTGCAAATATAATTATAGATGATAATTATATCGAAGATATTGACAGCTATCAAAAGGCAGAGCCCATTAAGTCGGATGATAATGACAGGGTGCTTATTTTTTATACATCAGGTTCAACAGGCAAGCCAAAGGGCGTAGTTTATTCGTCAAAGGTTCTTGATGCGGGTGTTGAGCGTATGAGTAAACTGCTTTGTGATATAAATCCGATTGTGTTTGCTGCAATGACAAGTATGACATTTGTTGCTACTGTGCTTGAGTATTTTACAGTATTTTCCCTTGGCGGCTGTACCCATGTACTTTCTGACGATGTGCGTGTTGATATAGAAAAAATACAGGATTATTATGCCGATAATAACATTAACGTCGGTTTTCTCAGTCCGAGAGTCCTGAAAATTTACAAAAACAAGGACAAAGAGCTTAAAGTTGTAATTACCGGCAGTGAAAGATTCGTTGACACCTATTCCGATGAATTTACAATTTACAACAGCTACGGTCAAAGTGAAACTACCTGCATAGTAACGACCTTTAAAGTTGATAAAAAATACTACAACACACCAATCGGAAAGCCGCTTCCCGGTGTTAAAATGTTTATTCTTGATAATGACGGCAACGAGGTTGCAGATGGGGAAGAGGGCGAACTTTGTGTTCAGGGTATTTTCACTGACGAATATATGAATTTGCCCGAACAGTCGGCAAAAACCTTTAAAAAACTGCCCAACGGAGAAGTGATTGTTTATACAGGCGATATAGCAAAAAAACTGCCCGACGGAAATATTCTTTATGTAAACCGCAAGGACTGGATGGTTAAAATCAACGGTCAAAGAGTTGAACCCGGTGAAATTGAGGCAGTTCTTAAAGAAATCCCCGATATTACAAATGCCGCCGTAAAGGATTTTACCACAACAAGCGGTCAGGTTTATCTTTGCGGCTACTATACTTCAAATAACAGCGTTTCAAGCGAGCTTATAAGACAGGAACTGGGCAAACATCTGCCCGACTATATGATTCCGTCGTATTTCATAAGACTTGATACAATTCCTACAAACATCAACGGCAAGCTTGACAGATCCGCTCTTATGCCGCCGAAGCTTTCAGATATAAAGGCTGAATATGCACCGCCGACAAACAAGACTGAACAATTGCTCTGCAATGCGTTTGAAAAAATACTCAAATGCGGTAAGGTTGGAATAAACGACAATTTCTTTATGCTTGGCGGCGATTCAATTAAGGTTATGCAGCTGCAAAACGAGTGCGTGGTTGCGGGACTTTCCACAAAAATAATATTCAAGGGACAAACCCCGTCAGATATAGCAAAGCTTGTTGAAAATTCTGAAGAAGAAAATTACACCGTTTTGTCCGATTATCCTATAACACAGACACAATACGGAATTTTTATTGAGTGTTCGTCAAATCCCGATACAACAATTTATAATATTCCGTCATTGCTTAAATTGGGTGATACGGTTGATGTTGACAGACTGAAAACAGCCGTTGAAAATACAATCAACACCCACCCATATATTAAAACAAAGCTGTTTTTGAATGACAACGGAGATGTAAGGGCAAAAAGAAACGACAATGAAAAGCCATTGGTTGAAATAACAGAATGTTATAAACTTCCTGAAACCTCTGAGCTTGTAAAGCCCTATGAGTTACTGGGCGGTAGCCTTTACAGAGCAAAAATCTATAAGACCAATGATGCAAACTATCTTTTCCTTGACTTCCACCATATTATCAGTGATGGCACATCAATGACGGTAATACTTGAAGATATTAACAGCTTTTATGACGGCAAACCTGTTGAAGCAGAAATTTATACAGGCTTTGAAGCTGCGCTTGACGAGGAAAAGGCACGAAAAACAGACGAATATGAAAAAGCAAAGCAGTATTATGATTCAGTATTCAGCGGCTGTGACACCGACTTTTTGCCTATTAAGGACAAAAACGACCCTGTGCCGTCGGTCGATACCTGTGAATATGAATGTAATGTTTCTCTCGACAGCATAAAAAAATACTGCGACGATAACAATATCACCCTTAATGCGTTCTTTAACGGCGTTTTCGGTTTTGTGCTTTCAAAGTATAATTATAAGGATGAGGCACTTTATACAACTGTTTATAACGGACGAAGTGACTCACGGCTTGAAAGAGCAGTTACGATGCTTGTAAAAACTTTCCCTGTGCTTTTTAACGCAGGCGGAGAGAAAAAGATTTTTGATTTGCTGACAGAAACAAAAAATCAGCTTATGAACAGTATGTCAAACGATATTTATTCCTTTGCGGAAATATCAAGAGCATATGACATCAAGGCTGACATTATGTTTGTTTATCAGGGCAATATACTCAATTGTGACAGTCTTGCGGGCGAAGAAACAGATATGCAGGTATTAAGCCTTGACACCGCAAAAGCACCTGTTACCGTACATATTCTTAACAGAAACAACAAAATAGTATTTAAGTGCGAGTACCGCAGCGATATGTACGAACAAAGCACAATTATAGGTATGGCACAGTGCTTTTCCACTGTTGCAAGAGAATTTCTTAGTAAAACATATCTCAAAGAGGTAACGCTTTTATCAGCAGAAAGCGAAAAATTGCTTGACAAATTTAACAATACCGAAAGAGATTACGAAAAAACCGATATTGTAACGCTTTTCAGACGACAGGCAGAACAGAACCCCGACAACACAGCCGTTGTATATCTTGACAAAAAGCTTACATACAAAGAGGTTGACGAGATTTCTGACAGAATAGGCGCGTATATTTCTTCCCTTGGCATTGGTAGAGAGGACGTAGTGTCAATACTCATTCCGAGATGTGAATATATGGTGACTGCTTCCATCGGGGTTTTGAAGTCAGGTGCGGCATATCAGCCCCTTGACCCGTCATATCCACAGGAGCGCCTTGAATTTATGATGCAGGACGCTGACGCAAAGCTTCTGATAGCCGAAAAAGACTTACTTGAGCGAGTGCCGAATTACAAGGGTAAGGTGCTTTTACTTGATGACATTCCAAGCCTTCCCGAATGTGATAAAATCAGTGCAAATCCCAACCCCGAGGATTTGTTCATTATGCTCTACACCTCAGGCTCCACAGGTACGCCAAAGGGATGTATGCTTGAACACAGAAATCTTGTGTCATTCTGTAACTGGTACAGAAATTATTACAGCCTTACATCAGACTCAAAGGTAGCCGCTTATGCAAGCTACGGCTTTGACGCTAATATGATGGATATGTATCCTGCGCTTACAACGGGTGCATCTGTCTATATAATTGACGAGTCAATCCGTCTTGATTTGTTGGCACTTGACAAGTACTTTAACGAAAACGGCATAACCCATAGCTTTATGACAACGCAGGTCGGCAGACAGTTTGCCCTTGAAGCAGAGTGTAAATCGTTACAGCACTTGTCTGTGGGCGGTGAAAGACTAGTTCCGGTAAATCCGCAAAAGGATTTTAGCTTTTATAATGTTTACGGCCCTACCGAATGCACTATTTTTACAACTGCATTTCCTGTTCATAAAAATTATGACAGAGTTCCCATAGGCAAGGCACTTGACAATACAAAGCTTTATGTTGTTGATAAGCAGGGCAGAAGATTGCCACCCTGTGTTCCGGGTGAATTGTGGGTAGCAGGTCACGGCGTTTCAAGAGGATACTTAAACCGTCCCGAGCAGAACGAAAAGACATTTATCAAAAATCCTTTTACCGATGAGAAAGGATACGAACGAGTTTACAGAACAGGCGACATAGTACGTTTCCTCCCTGACGGAAATATCGACTTTGTGGGCAGAAATGACGGACAGGTAAAAATCAGAGGTTTCAGAATTGAGCTTTCAGAGGTTGAAAAAATAATCCGTGAATTTGAGGGAATAAAAGACGCAACCGTTGCGGCATTTGATGAACCAAACGGCGGAAAGTATATTGCGGCTTATGTTGTATCTGACAGCAAGGTAGATATTCAGAAGCTTAATGAATTTATCCTTGAAAACAAGCCTCCGTATATGGTGCCTGCGGTAACAATGCAGATTGACAAAATCCCTCTCAATCAGAATCAGAAGGTAAACAAGCGAGCTTTGCCTGTTCCGCAAAAGCAGGCAGAGGACATAACTCCGCCCGAAAATGAAGTTCAGCAGAAGATTTTTGACTGCATAAGCGAGGTTATCGGCTCTGACAGCTTCGGTATCACAACCGACATTTTCTATGCAGGAGTAACCTCAATAGGAGCAATAAAGCTCAATGTACTGCTTTCAAAGACTTTTGACACCGTAATTAAAATCAATGATTTAAAGGAAAACAACACGGTTATAAAGCTTGAAAAGTTCCTTTCAAATTCAACAAAAGCGGAAAAATACGATATTCTTCCCGACTATCCCATAACACAAACTCAAAACGGAATTTTCGTTGAGTGCGCCGCAAATCCCGATTCGACAATCTACAATATTCCATACTTATTTAAGCTGAGCAATAAGGTGGATACAGACAGACTGAAAAGGGCTGTTGAGAGCACAATTAACGCTCACCCGTACATTAAAACAAAGCTTTTCATCAATGATAGCAGTGACATAAGAGCGTTAAGAAACGATGATGAAAAGCCTGTAGTTGAAATTGTTGAGTGTGCAGAGCTTCCCGATACTTCGAAGCTTGTTCTTCCGTTCAAAATTTTGAACAGTAACCTGTACAGAGCAAAAATATACAAAACAAATAATGCAAATTATCTGTTCCTTGAATTTCACCATATCATCTGTGACGGTACTTCGGAGGCTGTTATTATTGAGGACATCAACAGCTTCTATGACGGCAAGGCGGTTGAAACGGAAAGTTATTCAGGCTTTGAAGCCGCCCTTGATGAGGAAAAGGCAAGAAAGAGCGAGGCTTACACAAAGGCAAAGGAATATTACGATTCAATTTTCAGCGGATGTGATACCGACTTTTTGCCGATTAAGGATAAAAACGAGCCTGAACCTGCTGTGGGCAACCTTGAGTTTGAATGTGATTTGCCCATTGAAAGTGTGAAAAAATACTGCACTGATAATAACATAACTCTTAATGCATTTTTCAACGGCGTGTTTGGTTTTGTGCTGTCAAGGTACAATTACAAGGACGAGGCACTTTTCACCACTATCTACAACGGCAGAAACGATTCACGACTTGCAAGAGCTGTTACAATGCTTGTAAAGACCTTCCCTGTTCACTGCAATACGGACGGTGAGAGGAAAATTATCGACTTACTCGTTGAAACTAAAAATCAGCTTATGGAGAGTATGTCAAACGATATTTATTCCTTTGCGGAAATATCAAGAGCATACGACATCAAGGCTGACATTATGTTTGCATATCAGGGCGACAGCTTTGAGTTTGACACCATAGGCGGTGAAAATGCAGAAAGTGTGAGTATGAGTCTTGACACTGCAAAAGCTCCGCTTTCAATAGACGTACTTATTAAAAACGGCAAACTTGTGTTTATGTGCGAATACCGTGCAGATATGTACAAGGAAAGCACAATCAAGGGTATGGCTGATTGCCTGTCGGTTGTGTCACAGGAGTTTTTGAAAAAGACATTCCTTAAAGAGGTTACAATGCTTTCCCCTCAGGCAAAAGAAGAAATAGAAAGCTTCAATGCAACCGATTATCCTGTAAATTTTGTGCCTGTCCATAAATTGTTTGAAAATCAGGCAGTAATACACGCAGAGGATACCGCATTTATTGCGGATGGAAAGAAATTAACCTACAGTGAGCTGAACAGCGAGGCAAACAGAATCGCTCATTCGCTTATTGAAAAGGGATTGAACATCGGCGAGCCTGTGGGAATTATCCTGCCGAGAACAACAGATGTTGCGTCTGCCGAGTACGGTATTATGAAAGCAGGCGGAGCATTCCTGCCTATGTTGCCCGATTATCCCGACGAGAGAATTGATTATTGTCTGAGAGATTCCGAAAGTCGCTTTGTTATCACAACTGAGGAAATCAAGAAAGAAAGAGAAAGTCTGTTTGCAGATAAACTATACACAGTTCTAACCGTAAAGGAACTGCTGAAAAACGAAAATGCAGAGAACCCTGACCTTGATATTCCTGTTGATTCACTTGCATATATAATCTACACCTCAGGCTCTACAGGAACTCCCAAGGGCGTTATGATTGAGCACCGAAATCTGTGCAACTTTGTTGACGCAAATCCGCTGAATTATGAAACCGTAAACTTTGTTTCCTACGGCAATACTGCACTTTCCGTTGCCTCAATTTCATTTGACTTCTCCCTTATGGAGATTCATATTCCTCTTTGCAACGGTATGGCTGTATGTATGGCAGGAGAGGAGGAAATTCATAATCCGCTTGCACTGTTCAAGCTGATTATCGAAAATAATGTTGACGTTATGTCGGGCACACCGTCCTTCATTTCAAGCTTTGTTGACCTGCCGCAGGCAACACAGGCTCTTAAGGGTATAAAAATGTACGATATGGGTGCAGAAGCGTTTCCGCCTGCATTGTATAAGAAAATGCACAAGGCAAGTCCCGATGCGGTTATAGTAAACGGCTACGGCCCCACTGAAGCAACTATCAGCTGTATATCAAAGGTAATGGACGGCAGCGGAGCTGTTACTATTGGTAAGCCTGCTGCAAATGTACGTGCATATATCTGCGATAAAAACGGAAATATTCTGCCGACAGGTGTTAAGGGAGAGCTTGTCATCTGCGGTGACGGAGTAGGCAGAGGTTATGTCAATCTGCCGGAGAAAACTGCTGACGTGTTCATCACATTAAACGGAAGGAAAGCCTACCGTAGTGGCGATCTGGCACGCTACAACAAGGACGGCGAGATTGAGTTCTTCGGCAGACTTGACAATCAGGTAAAGCTCAGAGGCTTCAGAGTGGAGCTTGACGAGATTGAAGCTGTAATGAACGAATATCCGAATGTGAGCCGAAGTGTTGTGCTGGTCAAGGAAAATGAAAAGTCAGGGCAGTTCCTCTGTGGCTACTTTACAGCATCGGCTCAGATTGACAAGAACGAGCTTACCGAGCATATGAAGCGTTCGCTTACATATTATATGATTCCCAGCGTGCTCATTCAGCTTGATACTATGCCACTGACTGCAAACGGCAAAATAAATAAGAAGGCTCTGCCCGAGCCGGAGTTTACCGTTGAGAAAAAGGAGTATAAAGCTCCGAAGAACGACTTACAGGAAAAGATTAGCAAAATGTTTGCAAACGCACTGGGTGCCGAAAAGGTAGGCATTGACGAAAACTTCTTTGAAATCGGCGGCACCTCGCTTTCAGCCTCAAAGATTGCAATGCGTGCATTGACAGAAAACCTGCCGATAGCTTACGGAGATATATTTGATAATCCGACTGTTGAAATGCTTGAACAGCATATTCTGAAACAGCAGGGAAAGACAGCACAAGCCGAAGAGAAACAAGAGGAAGTTGTGCTTGAGGGTGTTGATAGTGCATTGCAGTACAATACACCTCAGTTTGTTGATGAGGTGGAATATACAGACATAGAAAATGTACTGCTTACAGGTGCAACAGGTTTCCTTGGAGTTCATGTGCTCAATGAGATTATTAAACATACAGATTCTATTGTTTACTGTTTAGTCAGAAAAGGCAAGGCAAACAGCATTGAGTCAAGACTTAAGAATATGCTCGTATATTATTTCAGTGACGGAATGGATGAATTATTCGGCAAGAGAATTATTCCGATTGAGGGCGATATTACCGATAAAGAGGTTGTTTTGTCACTTGAAAGCTACGATTTCAAGACTGTTATTAACTGTGCAGCTTGTGTAAAACATTTTACAAACGATGATACGCTTGAAAGAATCAACGTTATGGGTGTAGAAAATTTAATTTCTATGTGCGTAAAGACATGCAGACGGCTTGTTCAGGTTTCAACTACAAGCGTTGCAGGAGTTAATGTCAACAGAAAATTCCTGCCTGAAAAGAAAATTCACGAAAACGAGCTGTACTTCGGTCAGGATTTGTCAAATAAATATGTTGAAACGAAATTCCGTGCCGAAAAGGCAGTGCTTGAGGCTGTTATCAATGATAACCTTGACGGCAAGATTATAAGAGTGGGTAATCTGATGAGCCGGCACAGCGACGGTGAATTTCAGGTTAATGCCAATACAAACGGCTTTATGAGATTTCTGCGTGCCTATGCTGCTATCGGGAAATTCCCCGTTTCAGGTATGGATGAAGCTGTCGAGTTTTCGCCGATTGACTACACTGCCGCCGCAGTGATGTGTCTTGCAGGTACTAACAGCAAATTTACCGTATTTCAGGCCTGCAACGGTCACAATATTGAAATGGGCGATGTTGTAGAACTGCTTAACAAATGCGGAATAAAAATAGAGGTTGTAAAGGATAAGGTGTTCTTGGAGTCGCTTAATACGGCATTAAAGGACGAAAAGAAAAATATGCTTATTTCGGGACTTATCTCCTATGCAACATCTGATAATGACAGAACCGAGGAATTTATAGGCTATGATAATTCCTTTACCACCAAGGCACTTTACAGACTCGGCTTCAAGTGGCCTATAATCAATGAGACATATCTTGCAAACGCATTGAATGCACTTGCAACATTAGGATTTTTTGACGGAAGATTTGAGTGATATGGAAAGAAACGATTACCTTATTAAAAAGAAATTCTACAGCTACCTTCTTCCCGGAATTCTAATGGTAGTGGCTATGCAGCTGGGAAATGTTGTCGATGGTATAATCGTCGGCAATATCCTCGGCAGCAGTGCACTTGCGGCTATATCATTAAGTATGCCGGTGCTTTATGTCCTGCAGCTGCCTGCGTTCATACTCGGAGTAGGCGGCAGTGCGCAGGCGTCGGTGTATCTTGGCAAGCGAGATGTGCAAAAAGCGTCTCAGGTGTTTTCCTCCTGTGTTACGGCAGGATTTATTATCTCGCTGGTAATGTGTGCCACGGCTCCGTTTCTGTCCAGTCCTCTGGCACATCTGATTGCCGGCACACCTCAGCTTGAGGAGCTTTTGTACCCTTACATTCTGGTAAATATTTTAGGAATTCCGTTTTTGACATTAGCAATAGAGCTGAGCTATTTCTTTAATGTGGACAACAATCTTGTTTTAGGCTCGTTGATGTTCATTATTGCAAATATTGTAAACCTGCCGCTTGATTTTCTTTTTTTAAAGTTCACACCGCTTGGTATGTACGGCACAGCTATGTCAACGATTATCGGCTACACCTGCGTACTTATTCTGCTGATTCCGTATGTTCTTTCAAAAAGGCGTATGCTCGGCTTTAAAATTACAGCCATACATAAGTGCTTTAAGGAAATTATGGAGGCTGTAAAAGCAGGAATACCGTCGGGTATGTTTTTAGTAATGCTGGCGGCTAAAGACCTTATACTTAACACCTGCGTTGTGCGTTTGATCGGACAGGACGAAATGGAAATCTTCTCGGTATGCACAAATTCTGTTTTTGTAATTGAGCTGTTTGCAGGCGGAGTTATAGGTCTTGTTCAGACTATCTGCGGAATACTCTACGGTGAGCGTGATTACTACGGAATACGGCGGGTTGTGCGGCGTGTTGTATCGCTGTGTATTGTGCTGACTGTAGCTCTCTCAGTTTTCTTTCTGCTGTTCCCTCAGCTTATCGCAGGCTTGTTCGGATATAACAACGCAGAATATATGGACACGGCTCTTATGTGCATACGCCTGTTCAGCCTATGCTTTGTATTTTATGGATTTAACAAGTTTTTGCAAACCTATTATCAGACTATTTTAAAGCCTGCACCTGCAACTCTTGATACAGTGTTGCAGGGACTTGTTCTGATTATACCTTTTACGTTTCTGCTGCTTAATTTGTGGGGAATTTTCGGTGTATGTACGGCGTCGGTATGCTGTGAGTTTGTAACATTGCTTGTTGTCTGTGCTTTTGTAATGATACAACAAAAACGAGGAAAACTGCCGCAAAAGGGATTATTGCTCATACCCGAAAAGGACAGCGAGAGCTATTGCGATATCACTATCAGGGGCAAAGAGCAGGAGGCTGTAACCATATCTGAAAAGCTGATAAATTGCTGTATCGAAAACGGCATTGACAGAAATAAGGCAAATATAATCGGTTTAGCTGCCGAGGAAATCGCTGTGAACATTTCACGCTACGGCTATAAAACCGTGAAAAGGAATTTTATTGATATTAATCTTTCAAATGCAGAAGGAAAGCTTATTTTGCGTATTCGTGATGACGGCGTTCCTTTCGATCCTACGCAATATAAATCGGAAGAACAAGATGTTTTTGAGCTTGGAGGTATCAATCTGATAAAAAAGACAGCATCAAAGCTCAAATATATAAGAGTGCTTAATATGAATAACACTATAATTGAAATTGATGTTGGCGTTTGATTTTTATATTAATACCGCATATAAAACTTATAGGAAATCTACACAAAATATATCTGAACACGAAAGGGTACAAAACGTATTCTTTCGTGTTTATTTATACAATTTAATAATTTTTTTCTTTCAGATTTGTCCGTATTTTGTCATAGTCGCTATGGTATTATTGGGTTGTAACAAAGAGCACAACTCTTAATACATAAAAACGGAGTTTTTTTAACCTTATAGGAAATTGCTCGAAAGCAACAGGGCATAGAAGTGAAAAGTTATATGACGCTGTCTGTCGGGACAAATTGAGATAATCCCCTTAGTGTAGTCTCGAAAACTTTTTTATTTTTTCGAGTGTCTATTCTAATGGGATTATATCACCGGAGATTCTTTTCCTCCATCGGTTATTTTACAACTATAATCTCCTTCTTACTTCATAATATTCTTGTGATGATTACACCACTTAGATGTGAAAAATTTTTCTTATCCATTGTGATTTGTCAATATTTTGTCAGTCTTATTATTTTATAATATACTCATGAACTTGTAATTATACTAGTTAATTTTTCTTGTAATATTACAAAAATTATGTTATAATTAAACAAATATTTTGCATTGGAGGTATCATTATGCAAATTACAACTAATATCAGTAATCAGAATCTTATAATTTCATTAAGCGGCAGACTTGATACTATCACCTCACCCCAGTTAGAGGAGGAAGTTAACCGCAACTCTTTTGATGAAATTGAAACGGTTACTCTTAATATGAGAGAGCTTGAGTATATATCAAGTGCAGGACTTAGGGTTATTTTAATGCTTCATAAGAAACTGACAAGTGTCAATGGAAAGCTTAGGCTTGTTAATGTAAATGATA
>JBJEPA010000191.1:0-5389 GCA_051880995.1 Ruminococcus sp. | reverse complement strand
CGTATTTTTGAGACTGCATCTTTTTTCCGAGGGGTGTGATGTTTAAAACCTGCTTTATTTTATTTTCTATAAATATACTGTTTGCAAGATCTAAAAGTACTTTTCCATACAAATGGCCGGCTATAGCCAAGTTTGAAGATTCCTCGTACAGAGAAATATCAGTTTCTAACAAAACAATATCCTTAAGCATCTGTGAACGCTCATCCTCATCCAACACATACTCACCGTTACAACTCTTATCATTGAGCGATGCATTCAGGGTGTTCAGCATATCTTGCAAAATACCTACATTGGAATTTAACAACTTCTGTAAAAGAATTAAATCTTGTCCATAATCTAGTCCGTAAGTTAAAGCATTAACCAAAGAATAAGGACAATTTTCACCTATATACACACCAATATCATACCAAACTTCAACAGCAGAGGAAGAAACAGGGTTAAGCATATTATTTTGTGATAGATTAGCTCCAACGCCTATTTTGGCATCCTTTGCATTGGTGTTTTGGATAAAGGAAAGGGTCTTTTTAATGAAAAGCTCCTCATCGGGATAAGCAGTGTAAACAGCATAACCGCTATCTGTGTACTCTGTAGAGGTATAGAAAACTCCGTCTTCATCTTTATATTCCACATACCCGTCATTTTGCCAGCTGTCTATATTAAATTGTGAATAATCAAGGATTTCCAGATTAAAATTAGCAAATGCCTGTGAATCGCAGGTGAGGTCAAAGGTTAATCCGTTTTCATATGTATCAAGATTGTCGGTTGATGTATTCGCCTCAATTTCTTTTGTCAAGGAATCGTTGAGTTCTATAATTTCGTCAATACATTCCTGAATTTCATCATCGCCAAATGCAGATGTGGTGGTGCTCAAAACATTGTCCTCGTAGCTGACACTTACACTGCAGGGAACCTCTGAAAAGGAATTGTAGCTGTGCTTACCCACCCAAGAGTTTGTTTCGGAATCGTAGGTACATTCCACATATGTTTTTCCGCCGGAGGAGTCTGTTGTTACAACAAATACATTTTCAAGTCTGCTGGCGTCACCTGTAAACTCCACCTTAAAGCTGAATGCAGTAAATAATGGGTAAAAGATGTAGCTTTGTACAATGTTATCGGGATTAAGAAAATCAAATGATGTTACACCACCATTGTAATACATATAGACCTTTGATACATCGTTGTACCGTTTGTCATACAACAGGGTTGCCTTGTCTGTTTCCAAATCCACCTGATAATCCTTGCTTTTTACCTTGGCATATATAGTATGGTAGGAATAGTTGAATGGATTGACTAATTCAAATTTCAGCCACCAGGAGCCTGCAGCGTTTGAAACAGTTGTGCCTACTACCTTGCCGTTATCATACACCGTAATTTCGCAGTTGGAAATTGCCTTGCCTGTTACTGTGACGGTTTTAAGGCCGGTTTTTTCCGGTACACTAATTCGGGCGGCGGTAACATCAAAGGTGGCTGAGCCGATGGGCTGAGTGACCTGATTACCGCTGTTAAGGAAATTAAGGTATGCATATACATTCTGTTTGCCGGCACCGGTGGTAAGGAGGTAGAAACGGACTGTTCCGCTGTCTGTTCCCACATTTACTGTGACCTTGTTTTCCTTTTGGACAAAGGAGCTCTTTTTACCGTTTACCGTTAAGCTACCTCCGACAAAGGATGTACCCTCAGGCACCTCAATTGTTACAGACTGCTTTGACGAGCTGTATTTTGAATTTATGAGGTATTTTAAACTCATAATCACATACTGACCGGTTGTTACTGTGGTTTTATTTGCATGGAAATATGTATTTTCGGCAACTGTATAATACAACTTGCTTTCTTCAAGCTGTGGTACATCCACATTACTAAGGGTTGTAATCAATCCGTCAGAAATTGTGACAGAGGTTTTGTAGTAGTCGGAGCCGGAGGCAAGACCGACCTCGGAAAGTGTTTTTATGTCTGCTACACTGCGGAGTAAGGATGTTTTCTTAATTAAAACAACAGTATATTCCCCTGATTTAAGGGCGGGACTTGTGTAGTTGTCAGACGCCAAGGCTGATTTTACACACTTTCCCTCTTTATCAAATATCATAACTGTATTTTCGCTGTTGCCTGAAATAGAGCCTATTACGAAAATACCGTTTTGAAGGAAATCAATAGTTGCAGTACCGCACTTTTGCCCATCAAGTGTTACGGTAACAGTTTTAGCGGTCATTTCGCCTGTTTCATCAGTAGCACAAATACGAATTTCGTCGCCCTGTGCTATGGTTTTATCTCCTATTACTATTTGGGGATAAAGCACCTGAAAATCGGTTATCTCCCGATTTTTTGTGACATTATACAGCGAAAAGCTTATTCCGTTTGTATTTGTAACTATGCTTTTGGTTGGAGTTATTCCCTTTTCCGAAGCAAGAGTTTTGGATATTGACAATGTGATTTTATTTTCAGGCAAATTCTTTTGTGCAGTTAAAACAGCGTCAAGGGTATATTCGCCATTTTCAAAGCTTTCAGACTCAATCCTGTATGTACCGTTGTAATATCCCTCTGCCGATACGGTTACAAGAGTATAGACCTTGGAAATAGAAGTACTGAAATTACCGGTTTCATCTGATTTTATTTCAGTTTCCTTTTCATATTCATTATTAAAGGTCTGCTTTAGTTTTATTGTTGCATTGGGCAGTGCATTGCCATCGGTATCTTTAACAGTTCCGTTAAAAGTAACCTTATCAAAGGCTTTAAGCTGTACATCACAACTGATTGATTCATTTCCTGCTTTAATTTTGCCAGGTTCAGGCTGTTGATACAGACAGCCCAGATTTTTGTCCAGGGCAATTTCGTAGCTGTAGGTTTCGCCCTCAGTTACATTATTAAGAGTATTTCCTGTACCTGCTTCATTTCCTGAGGAATCGTACCAGTTCACAGAATATCCCGAGGTTATGGGTTGGGAGCTGTCAGAGAAAATATTAAGTGAGATGTTTTTTGCTAAAATAGGAGAAAAACTAATATTGTGTGCCGATGCATATTCTTCCGCATACGAATCGGGATATCCATATATAACTAAATCTGTGCAACCGTTAAAAGCATTATAAACAATGGTTGTTACGCTGTCGGGGATGGTTATGGTGGTAAGGCTGGTGCAATCACTAAATGCCTTAAGTCCAATGGTTGTAACACTGTTACCTATTGTTACATCTGTAAGGTTAGTGCAATTATAAAATGCAACATCACCAATGGTTGTTACGCTGTCGGGGAGGGTTATGTTTTTAAGACTGGTGCAATTATAAAATGCACCAGTACCAATGGTTGTAACGCTGTCGGGGATGGTTATTTCAGTAAGGCTGGTGCAATACATAAATGCACCATCACCAATGGTTGTTACGCTGTTACCTATTGTTACATCTGTAAGGTTAGTGCAACCATAAAATGCACTTTCACCAATGGTTGTTACGCTGTCGGGGATGGTTATGGCAGTAAGGCTTTTGCAACCATAAAATGCACTTTCACCAATGGTTGTCACGCTGTCGGGGAGGGTTATTTCAGTAAGGCTGGTGCAATTTTCAAAAGTACCATAACCAATGGCTGTAACGCTGTTACCTATTGTTACATTAGTAAGTCCGGTACATTTATAAAATACATCTTCACCAATGATTGTTACGCTGTCAGGGATGGTTATGCTGGCAAGGATAGTGCAATTTTCAAAAGCACAACTACCAATGGTTTTTACGCTGTCAGGTATTGTTATTTCCGTAAGGCTTTCGCAATTTCTAAATGCATATTCGCCAATGGCTGTAACGCTGTTGCCCATTGTTACATCAGTAAGGCTGGTACAACTATCAAATGCCGATTCACTAATGGTTGTAACGCTGTTACCTATTGTTACATTAGTAAGTCCGGTACATCTATAAAATGCATGTTTACCCATGGCTGTTACGCTGTCGGGGAGGGTTATGCTGGTAAGACTGGTGCAATCACTAAATGCCTTAAGTCCAATGGTTGTAACACTGTCGGGGATGGTTATGCTGGTAAGACTGGTGCAATCACTAAATGCCTCAAGTCCAATGGTTGTAACACTGTTACCTATTGTTACATCTGTAAGGTTAGTGCAATTATAAAATGCAACATCACCAATGGTTGTTACGCTGTCGGGGAGGGTTATGTTTTTAAGACTGGTGCAATTATAAAATGCACCAGTACCAATGGTTGTAACGCTGTCGGGGATGGTTATTTCAGTAAGGCTGGTGCAATACATAAATGCACCATCACCAATGGTTGTTACGCTGTTACCTATTGTTACATCTGTAAGGTTAGTGCAATTATAAAATGCCTGTTTACCAATGGTTGTTACGCTGTCGGGGATGGTTATGCTGGTAAGGAAGTATTGAGAATCAAAAGCATTAGAGGGTATATTTGTAACGCCATCTTTTATGGTTACGGTTTTAATATTCAGTCCACTCCATGGGTATTCATACATATAAGCTAATTTATCGTTTCCGGATATTATCAGTTCTCCTGTTTCTTCTATAAATTCCCAATTACAATCTCCACACGTACCGCTTGACGCACCTACGAAAAGTATATCCTTTGCCCTGAATAAATCATCGGTAGTGAATACATTATTATGAGGTAATACATCACCGATTTTTTCTTCTGGTGTTGTTATTCCCTCTGTGGATTCTTCGATGGTGGGTTCCTCGGTGGTTGGTTGGATTGGCTCTTCTTCCTGTTTGGGAGAAAGCTTGACTGTGTCGGAATTAATTACAGTACTTTCCTGCTGTTCTTCCACTGTCGAAGCTGTAACCGGCGCAGAGGTTACCACTCCAAACATCATAACCAGGGTTAATAATAACGATGTAATTCTTTTACATTTCTTCACGCAAATCACTTCCTGTTTTAGGTGTTTTATTTGTAAAATACATACTGTAATTATACCACTAATCATAAAGATAAACCATAAGCATATTCGACAAAAAAATTGAGCCCCAATTATCTATCCTTACCAATAAACCGTGGTTTTTACATTATTAATGAATGTTTTATCACTGTATGAAACTGTTGCAGTCGCACATTTTTTGCTTCAATAATCCGCTTATGATTAAGCTTTGCCTAATTCAAATTACAGTCTGCTTTATTTTTCAGCCTTCAATCGCTGTACCATCATTGAACTTAAATATTAAAGTTCCGTCACTTTGAACCGTAACCGTATCAACTACCGTCAGCCAAAGGCAATTATCAAACTCGGTGAGCAGTTCGTCACGCTTTGAAAGGTCATAAATAAAACGGCCTATTGCTTTTCTTCTGCTGTTCAATCTCATCATATCTTGATTTTGTTTTTCTATATCTGTCAACATAACTGTCATATGCTTCGGTATATTTTCCCTTATATTGAGCCAATGAAGAA
>JBJEPA010000190.1:0-5458 GCA_051880995.1 Ruminococcus sp. | reverse complement strand
AAGAATTTATGTAGCTTGCGGAAGTGGCTTTAACGGTGTCGATGGTCAAATTGGCAAGAACGGAACTTACCTTAAGTAATATTAAATAATCAATAGAGCTGTAGCAAATGTTACTCTTTTGCTACAGCTCTTAAATTTTCACTATTTTTTCAGTTAGTTTTCATATTTCTGTGTTGACAAACCATAGGTAAAGCTTTATTATTATGACAAGTTGTCACAATAATAAGATCGAGGAGGACTAAAGTATGATTAAAAAGACATTTTACAATCTACCCCAGGCAAAGCAGGACAGAATTTTCGCCTCCATAAAAAAAGAATTTGACAGAGCCCCTTTGGATAAAATCAACATTAACAACATCATCAAAGACGCAGGAATATCAAGGGGAAGCTTTTATCAGTATTTTGACGACAAGGGAGATCTTTACGATATTTTTGCAGACAAACTCTCCGAAGAAACAAGACAGCTGTGCTCAGGCACACTGGCAACCCACAAGGGCGATATTTTTAAAACAATGGGTGATATTATGGACAGGATAGTCCAGAACATCAAAGACCCCAAAACAGTTAATATGATTAAGAAGTTTATGCCGGGAGTATCTGTCAATGCAAAGGTGGTAATTGACCGAATCTGCAACAACTGCAAAGACTATTTCAGTACCCTGATACGCAACATAGATACCAGCCGTCTCACAGTTAAGTCCCCAAAGGAGGTAGAATCTCTCCTGTCTCTTCTCGGCGGTATCGTAAAGGAAGCTATGCTGGACTACTTTTTGATTCACCACAACTTAGACAAGGTCACCGAGGACTTCAACTATAAAATCAACATCATCAAAAACGGCTGTGTGAAAGAGGAGTACAAAACACAACAATCGGATATTCTGTCTTAACAGTTGTAATCTTATGCAACGGTGATACTTTAAAAAAAGGTCTGTCACAATTTTGTGACAGACCTTTGCTGTATTTCAATACAAATATTTACTCTTGGTTTTCCTCTTGTTCCATAAACATCTGGTCAACCTTAATCATAATTGCGTTCTCTACCCTTTTGCGGTGAAGCTCACAGCTCATATCACAGGTGCCTGTGATTTTGCCTGTTGTGTGGTATGCGTTTGCAGAGCATCCACCTGAGCAATACAGTTTTGCAAAGCAATTCTGACAAGCCTCACGGGAATAAACATTGCACATTTTAAACTCATTAACAATCTCTGTGTTCTTAACACCGTCAAAAACATTACCCAAAAGGAACTTTTCGTCCCCAACAAACTGGTGACAAGGATACAAATCTCCCCATGGTGTAACTGCCATATAATCTGTGCCAACACCACAGCCGGAAATTCTCTTGTAAATACAAGGACCTCCCTCAAGGTCAATCATATAGTGGAAGAATGTAAAGCCCTTTCCCTCACGGTTTCGCTTGCACATTTCCTTAGCCAGAATGTCATACTGTTCCTTTAGTGCCGGAATATCACTTTCCTTTAGTGCGTAGTCCATCTTTGGGTCAGCAACAACAGGCTCCATTGCAAGCTGTTCAAAGCCTAAATCTGCAAGGTGAAGAATATCGGAGGCAAAGTCCTTGTTGTAGTGTGTGTATGTACCACGGATGTAATATCCCTGCTGATTGCGTGACTCTGCCATCTTGATAAACTTTGGAAGAATAAGGTCATAAGAACCCTTATTGTTTTTTGTAACTCTCATTCTATCGTTAGTTTCTTTTCTCCCGTCGAGAGAAAGAACAACATTGTAGCACTCCTTGTTTGCCCATTCCATTACCTCGTCATCAAGTAGCACACCGTTGGTAGTAAGGGTAAATCGGAAGTTTTTGCCCTTTTCCTTTTCAATACTTCTTGCATATTCAACAAGCTGTTTTACAACATCAAAATTCATCAGAGGTTCTCCACCAAAGAAATCTACCTCAAGATTCTTTCTGTCGCCACTTTGTTCAATCAAAAAGTCCAAAGCCCTCTTGCCCACCTCAAAGGTCATAAGTGAACGGTCACCGCTGTACTCTCCCTCTCCGGCAAAGCAATATTTACAGCAAAGGTTACAGTCGTGAGCAACATGGAGACAAAGTGCCTTAAGGTTTGTCTTTCTTGCCTTTATATCTATCTGCAAGTCCTTATAGGTATCCTTAGAGAACAGCTTCCCCTGGGACTTCAACTCTTCTATATCAGCAAAAATATCCCTTACATCATCGGCGCTTATCTCGGGATACTTTGCAGAAAGCTCAAGGATAATCTCCTCTTTGCTCCTTGTTTCGTATTTATTTATAACTTCAAAGGCTACCTCGTCAACAACATGAACACTTCCTGAGTTGCTGTCAATTACAATATTGTAGCCATTATTCTTATAACAATGTACCATATAATTCCCTCACAACAAAAATCGCCATAGGAAACCCTACGGCGACCTGCTCATCCAAGATTATTGTTTCTTCAACTTTTCGCACTGCTGATTAGCAATACCGCAAGAAGTTTTGCAAGCTGACTGGCAAGATGTCTGACATTCGCCACAACCGCCCTTTTTAACAGAGTCAGTAAGATTTCTTGTATTTACTGTAACGATTCTTTTCATAGGAAAGTACCTCCTTAATTATTCTAACTATATTTTATCCCATTTTGTTCCCTGTGTCAATAGCACAAACGGTGACAAGGGGAAGTTTATTCCTGTCACTTACCACATTAACACCCATATTCATCATTTCCGTTACCTTTTGTGCAATCTCCTGTGTAATTTCCTCCCCGGGAACAACAATAGGAATACCCGGCGGATAGGCATAGATATATTCCTTGGAAATTCTCCCCACTGCATTTTTTAGGGAAACTTTCTCCCCTACTCTATTTTCAGCATCATATGCTTTTAGTACTGTTTCAGGTGTAATATATGGGAAAGAGAAATTATCAATATCATCATTTATATTGGATTTTAAAAGTCTTTTGTCGATTTCACAAAGTGCGTTAATCAGCCTTTCAAAACCCTCATCAGTATCCATAATGCTTGTCATAGCCACAACATAACGGGAGGATGCCATCTCGGTTTCTATCCTAAAATCTTCCCTTAAAATATTTTGCAGTTCAACACCTGTGATATTTGTACCACCCACCGAAATTATCAGCTTTCCCCTGTCAAAGTCAAAGGAATTTTCGCCCTTATAAATCAGTATATTTTTCAGCTTACTGCATTTTTCATAAAAATTTTCAAGCCTTTTCTCGTAATTTGCAAATAGGGTTTCCCCCCTGTCAATCACATCACAAATACAGTTATCCACAGATGCCATCATAATGTAATTTGGTGAGGAGGTTTGGAACATTTGCAGTCGCTTTTTCACAAGGTCAATATCAACCCTGTGGGTGCAAATGTGCAAAAGTCCTGTTCCGGTCAGAGAAGTCAATGTTTTGTGGGTGCTTTGAACAACAATATCAGCTCCGCATTCTGTTGCCGAGGTTGGAAAATAGTCGCTGAAATTAAAGTGACTTCCGTGAGCCTCATCTACAATAAGTGTCACATTGTGTCGGTGACACACATCAGCAATTCCCTTAACATCACTTACAACACCCTCATAGGTTGGAGATGTGATAACACAGGCTGTTATACTGCTATCTCTTTCAAGGGCATTTTCCACACTCTTTGGGTCAATACTACCACAAAAGCCAAAGGTATTTGGGGACATAAGGTAGGTTGGGGATAATTCCCACAATTCTATTCCGTTGTAAACCGCCCTATGACAGTTACGGGCAACAAGAATACTGTCCCCCTTTTTTGTAACAGCAGTAATGGCGGTGAGAAGTCCTACCGTACTTCCGTTAACCAGAATAAAGCTTTGACGGGTTTTATACAAGGACTTTATTCTGTCCATAGATTGTTGTATAATACCCTCAGGGTGGTACAGGTTGTCCAGTCCCTCTACCTCGGTAAAATCAAAGCGGTTAATATCACCCACTCGTTTATTTCCGGGCATATGAAAGGGATAAATATCCTTTTTTAAATATTTTTCAAAATAATCATACATTTTCATATTTAAATTATAAAATTCAAAACACCTGTTGTCAACAATGTTGGCTCAGTGGTTCCATAAAATTTGGAAAGGATATAAAAATGGAAATTTACATTGACGGTGACGGTTGCCCTGTTGTGGATTTGACAATAAAAATCGCACAGGAAAACAAAATCCCCTGCACAATAATCACAGACACAGCCCATATTTTGAGCAAAGAGTACGCAAAAACCATAACAGTAGAAAAGGGTGCAGACTCAGCTGACTTTAAAATTGCAAATCTTGTTAAGGAAAACGATATTGTGGTAACCCAGGACTACGGCTTGGCGGCAATGTGCCTTTCTAAAAATGCAAAAGCAATAAACCAAAACGGACTTGTATATTCCGAAAAAAACATAGACTCCCTGCTAATGACACGCTACATTGGCAAAAAATCAAGAATGTCCGGAATACGCACAAAAGGCCCAAAGAAACGCACCAAAGAACAGGACTTTGAATTTATAGCATCACTTAAAAAGTTGATTAGAAGTCAATAAATATAATTACTATTGACTGGGGTATCATTATATGATATTCTACCAACAGACTTACTGTTGGCCTTTGAGCCGCTATGCACACCTTTAATCTTAGTGTGCGGCAGTAAAGTCTGCTCTATTTTACCAACAATATAAACAATAATTTAGCCACCCCATTGGGGGTGGCTTTTTTGTTAATCAAGATGGTCTATTGCGTACTGTGCTTCACTTTCCGTAAACTGTTCACCGTACTCTGAAATAAGCTGGTCGTAAACTGCACTTTTGGACATAGACATATCCTTGTAGTATGTTTTTGCCTTTTCCAAAGCATTTTCATTCCAATCTGCTTTGATGTTATCAATAGCATACTGAGCAGCGTCTGCCGGGAAATTTTCCCCATACTCCGATGTAAGCTGGTCGTAAATTCCTTTCTTGGACATATGCATTACATCACTATAGGTTTCCGCCTTATCCAACGCATTGAGATATTCCTGTGGCACAGCCTGAGTTGTTGTTTCTGTTACCTTTACCGTAGTTTCTTTTGTTGTAGGTTTTACTGTGGTGGTAACAGTAGTTTTTTCTACCGTTGTAATTTCTTTTGTAGTTTCCTCTTGTGTCGTTTCAACTGCTTGTGTTGTCGCTGTTTCTTCAGCATTTTTATTTTTCTGCGTAACACCGCAAGCTGTCGTACCAAAAACCATTGAGGCCAACAAGGCAATTAAAATAATTTTCTTTTTCATGAATTTCCCTCCGTTTTCAATTTTTAATATTTTCACATATGCAGTCAAAAAACAGTCCCATATAGACAACATACTAATTCTATATTGGCTATATTTTTTGATTACAATTAAATAATACCACACACTCTGTCCTATAAACGGGACTTTATAAACGGGGGATTTATATTTTAGAAAAATTTAATCCGCAAATTGCACAAAATGTAATTTAACAG
>JBJEPA010000189.1:0-5471 GCA_051880995.1 Ruminococcus sp. | reverse complement strand
GGCTTCATTTCTGGCAATATCGTATGCCCACCAACTCTCGATACGCTCCATGACCTCTTTAGCAAATTCCGGTTCTTTTTCCATACGCTCCTGTGCTTTTGGATGTATCATAACTGCCTTACTGTTTGGAGCAACTGCTAAATGTCTCTGATTCTTTGGATTGGCACCTATCGGTTTCCAATTCTCTATCATCTCTGTGGACTTCTCGCCCTCTTGAAATAATGCTTCAAAAGGATAATCATTTCTTGTACGCCAATCGCTACTTGTTGCATCTCCTACATTATAAACAAGGTTTGGATATTTCGCTTTTAACATACTCTCCACAGATACCTTTTCTGTTCCGGTAACTTCTTCTGTTCTGGCCGCATCTACCGATGCAGCACTTTTGCTTTCATAAACACCACTAAAAGAGTTTACCTGCCCCCTACCGGATACTTTTTGCTCTGAATATCCGTAGTAGTTCATCATCATTTTACTAAGTTGCATACTATCTATCATAGTGCCTCCTTTCTGCAACCCATCTGTCAGTCAAGGTTGCCCTGCTCTCCCAGAAGGTCCGAGCAGTTTATTTATAAATTGCCCTTAGTTACTAAAATAATTATTTAGAATTACCTCCTTCCCGGTTATTGCACACTTTCATTCTGTAACATAACCGTTAATGTGAATTTTTTATTTTCAGCAGACCAATCCACGCCACCGTGATATTTTTCTGCTGTGTTCTTAATATTGTTTAGTCCGATTCCGTGAGCCTTTTTATCTTTCTTATCCGTTACCGGAAACTCCGAGTATTTTTTTCGTGTAATCTTTCCATCAAAGCTGTTCTCCACCTCCATAAAAAACATCTTGCCTCTTGTAAATGAGGACAACGTGATAAAAGCATCTGCACTTTTATTTTTCTCTTTTAACTTCTTACAGGCTTCGATTGCATTATCCAAAGCATTTCCGATTATAATTCCTATGTCATAGCCTTGTATTTGTAAATTGTCCGGGAACAACAGCCTATCGGCATTTAACTGAATATTCGGCATAATGCGAGTCAGCTCGTGATATTTCATATTCAGCAGAATATCAACTACGCTGTTACCCGTTTTGTACTGAAAATCCAACCTATCCATCGTCTGATTCAGTTCCGAAAGGTAATTCTGCAATTCCTCATTAGTCTGACCTTCCTCATTACCTGCAAGCTGCATAATCACGGACAGGGTGTTTTTCATATCATGCTTCATACTTCGTACTCCACCATAGACATGCTCCATTTCCGTCATATGCTCCTGCATATTTTTCATCTGCTTTTCTAAAATGAGCTTGTCACTCTTTTCCTTATTCAGCGTTATCATATCCTGAAAGAGCTTGACACTATAAACAATGGAAAGAAGCGACAAAATCAGAATTGCCGGGATTACCAACATAAGAATCGGATATTTTCCATATAAATCCTGCGGCACACCATTTTCCATCGTCAAAAGGATTGTCCTAAGCATTACGCATAACAAAAATCCCACACAGCCCGGTGTCAACAGAAACAATAATTCCTGTCTTTGAACCGGATACTCTTTGTCCTTATAATACTTAACCACCGCCTTTAATGCTCTGTATAGCAGAACCATGTAGCAGGCAACCATGAGTGTCTGCAATATACTTGCTGTTACATCAATCAACTGTTCCGTCGTCCCTGCTGATACATAATTCTTCTGCATTAGCAAAACCCACAACTCGAATAGTTTTCCACCGCATACAACTACCATCATTCCTATAAAAGAACTCAAATCCCTGATTGCCATGAATGTAATGGTTAAAAATGCAGCCATCTGTGTCCCGGCATGATAAAACACCTTACCAAATAAAAATACCGCTACTGATAACAGCATTAACTTTCCCAATGTTTCTTTGGTTTCATAACTGCTTGGAAAACAATAGTCCAGGACATAATCGGT
Source organism: Ruminococcus sp. (assembly GCA_051880995.1). GTDB lineage: Bacteria > Bacillota > Clostridia > Oscillospirales > Acutalibacteraceae > Ruminococcoides. Next base: position 3,537 of record JBJEPA010000189.1, on the reverse strand, counting down.
AACAACAAACGCTATGATCAGCAAATACTTTCCATATTTACCAAACCATTTCTTTTGTTCCACAAAGGAGTCATAATAACCGGATAGGCAGTACCCTGTAAAAATAGTAGTCACAACACCCAAAATAACGCTTATAACACTATACAAAGATACCACCTCCGTTTTTCAGATACCGCATATACACCTTTACAAATTCGCTGTACTTATCCTTTGACAAAATGATTGTTTCTCCGTTATTCAAAGTGATGCTGTCATTTTCATAGCCTGCTATAAAAGCCATATTCACAAGATACCCTCTGTGGCAACGGTAAAAGCTGCCGACTAATTGCTTTTCCAATTCACTGATTGCTGCATACGCTTCCACAATATTTGTTTTTGTATGTATTTCTACCTTTTTCGCTCTGCTCTCAATATACAGCACATCGCTCTGCTCCAAAGTAATACTCTGACTTCTTGTCTTAATAAAAATCTGCCCTGAAGGATTTTGCTTCTTCTTTGTCACCTCTAAAACTGCTCGGTCACACACTTCCCAAAACTTATTTTCTTCAATGGGCTTTATCAGATAATGGAACGCAGCTACATCAAAGGCATCAAAAACATATTCTTTCACGCCGGTAATAAATATCAGTACCGTGTTGTCTGCTTTTTGCCTTAATGCTCTGGCTGTATCAATTCCATTCATTCCATTCATTTGTATATCAAGGAATATGATGTCATATACGCTGTCAGCCTTTAGCAAATCCTCTCCCGTCCCATAAGTATCAATCTCACAGTCGTTCTGCTTTTTCTCTACCAATTTTTTTATCTGCTCTCTGATGACCTTTTCATCATCAACGATTGCAATACGAATCAAAATCTCACCTTCTTCATGTTTCTCGTTTCATATATCGGCACCTTTTTTGCCTTTTTCGGACAAAAGGAACGAAACCCTATCTGAACGGGAATGAAACAGAAAACCTTTTCTATTCTTTTAATGCAGCTTCCATGATATTTGACTCATACGCCGCAGCTACTCTCTCTTTTCTTGCCCAGTGCTGTTTAAGATACAACTGTTTTTCATATTCCGTATCTAACTTTTCTCGCTGAACTTCTCTTTCATATCGTCTTTCTTCCCACAGTTCCATATAATCCTGCTTATGGCTTACTTTCTTAGAATAAAAAGCATTTTTCGAGTGTGCTGAAAATCCGGCTGAGGCTTCCCCCGGATACCCTTCCATCCAGCTAAAACCACTATACCCTGATTCCGTAATGTTTAGCATTGTTCCTCCACCTTTTATCCCTGAAACAGATGCATCTTCTCGGATTGTACTTAACATTCTATCTTTAAAATCATTATCATCCATCATTCGTTTAAAGGCATCATCCGTGATATGAATGGATATGTCACACCCCCAAGGCATGGAATCTATTTCCTTCCATATTTCTTTTTTGAACTCATCAAGTTCTTCCTCTTCTGATAATTCCCTTACTTCTTCTGTTTTTTTAACCTGCGAAACGCTTTTTATCTTGTTACATACCGATGCTGAATATCCACTAATATTTACAGTCTGTGTTATATCCATAATTTACCTCCTTAAAAATAGAAACAGCGTCTATTTCCACTCTCACTCCCTTGAAAATAGACGCCCTCCTTAGCTGATAATTATATCGCCAACTTATTCAATTTTTCAAACCCTAAAGGAACGAAACCCTATCTGAATGGGAACGAAACATTTTATACTACACAATTCCACCGTGCTTATATTGCTGTTCCCGAAGCTTATCCAACGATTTTGCTCCATCCGGGCTATACAAATCCAATAACTCCAAAAAATTGCCTGACTCCTTACACCCATGCAATAACATACGCATACTATCCGCATCTTTACCGAATAACATACCCAACAGACTCATATCATACTGATTTTGACTATCACTTAATATTCCCTGCTGATGTAAATCCTCCATAAAACCATAAGTACGAACCTCGGAACCTATTCGCATCGCCACATTATATAAATCCGGATCAACAGTATGAAGATAATTTAGGTAGCGTGTCTCAATATTTTTATTGGGTGTGCCGCTCATCATCCAATTTGCTATATCTTCCAAAGATGCACCTACGGCAGCATCATCAATCAAATGCATCTGCCATCTACCGCTTTCAGTCTTTGTAAAAGTATATTTTCCATCTTCCGAATACAATGTATTTGACCATGAGTTTTTTGGAGCCGCCTGATCTCTGACAAGCACTTCAAATGCATCCATTGCAGCTCTGTCCGGGATACACTTTTTTTCATCTGTTGGTAATTCCATTTTCCCCAATGCTACTGCTGTTTGCACCAGCTCATAATCCGATATGTTTTCTCCATGATAAAAATAAGATTTTTGTTCTTTCAATTTTTCAAATGAAGCCGGTAGTTTTACTTCTGCCAACTGTTCTTTGGAAACCTCAGTCCAATCTTCTTTTTTCTTACTACCTGCTGTCTGCATCTGTACTCTCGGACCATTTGTAATCTTTGTACCATATTTTGCATTTACCATATGTTCCGTTATTGTCACATGTGCAAACTGAAATAAACTCCTTTGGTTTCTTGTCTTTCCGTAACCTTCTACTTTCACAGCATACGGAAATGATGACTTCGTATTCAAAACAGAGTAAGTACCTGTATAAATTGTATTTGCCGCTTGTATTCTCATAATATAACCTCCAATCCAAACGAAAAACAGCGTCTATTTTCACATTCAATCCCTTTAAAACAGACGCCATCCTTAGCTATTAAGTATATCGGCAAATATTCAATTATCTTTACCTATCGGAATGAAAACCTGTCTGAATGGGAACAAAACCATTACTGTACTACACTTCCTCATCTACCTTCTTCGATACAAGCTCCGATAAAGCATTGTTATATGTACCATTGCTCTTATAGGTTCCGCTTGTTCGTGCTGCCGCATTGGAAATACTGTTTGCTTTCATGGATACCTTGTCAGCAAACGAATTATGTCCGGTAAAAAGTGTTTTGAATGAACTGATGTCTGCTTTTTTAAGTGCTTCCTCATCCAGTTCCAACTTATTACCCTTGCCTACGGTAATACCGATTTTTGAAAGCATATTCTCATTAGACTCAGTAATTCCTGTCATCCACACAGCATTGCGTAATACATCTTTTGAATTGGAATCACCTGCCTGTTCCACAACATCATTGTAATCTTCTACAAATGATTTCACAGCCTTTGTGATAGCTTCCCAATCATAATCTTCAACCTCGATTTCCTCTCCGGTCTTTTCATCCTTTTTCTTGATTTTCTTCTTTTCCCAGAGTTCATCATTATTTAAAGCATCTGCTGATTTCTTTAGTACATCCGCTCCTGACTTCATAAGTGTAGATTTCTGTACAGTATCCCCGCCGGAAGATGCCTTTTCTGCATCCTGCTTTGCATAATATGCCTTTAGCAATTTTCCATAACTGCCATTTTTGATTGCCGCATAGTCAGAAAGATTAAAAGCACTGCCTGTTGACGGTGTCTGCATACCTCCAAACAGATATGAATAAT
>JBJEPA010000188.1:0-5486 GCA_051880995.1 Ruminococcus sp. | reverse complement strand
CTTCCGAGAGAATTATTTATCACCACCGATATAAGCGTTACCCTTTGGATTTTAAATCAGAACAAAGAGGGCGGTAAATATCACGGAAGAAATCTCCGTAATCGTGAACACGAAATCCTTTTTATGGATTTGCGTCAGTGGAGAGAAAATCCGGTTAAGGGTGAAAATAAAAAGAAAGTTCGTTTGGAACCAGACCAGATTGAAAGAGCAGCAGAAATTTACCACACATGGCAGAGCGAAGGAACTGACAGTGCAACATATGCTGTACCTGAACTTTATCGGTCAGTAAAGGTGTACAACAACCAGTTGACTGATGAAGAAAAAGAAAATAAAGTTTCTACGGTAGAATCAAAAGATTACACACTCACACCAAGCAAATATATTGAATTTATCGACCACGACTTGAATATTGATTACGAAAAGGAAATGGCTCGTATTCAGGCAGAAATGCAGGATATTATGAAACAGGAAAAGAAATCCCGGCAGATGCTGGAGGACGCATTCAGGGGGATTGGCTATGGCATCGACTAAATATAAACTTGGAGAGTTGATTGAATTAGAGTTATCCACTAATTCGGATTTAATTTATGGTCCAGATGATGTTAGAGGTATGACAATTACTAAGGAAATAATACCTACGAAAGCTAATGTAACTGGAACTGATTTATCAAAATTTTTAGTGGTAAGTCCGAGAGAATTTATTTACAATCCCAGAACACATGGCAAGAGAATCGGTTTCGGTTACAATAATACTAAAAATACATTTATTATTAGTTGGAATAATATAGCGTTTAGGGTTAAATCTTCTATGAAAAACATGGTTTTATCTGACTATCTGTTTTTGCACTTTAAGCGTGATGAATGGGATAGATCAGCTTGTTTTCAGTCATGGGGAAGCTCAACAGAGGTGTTCTCTTGGAAAACTTTATGCGATATGGAGATAGACATCCCACCTCTTTCAATTCAGCAAAAGTATGTTGATGTTTACAATGCTATGCTTGCCAATCAGCAAAGCTATGAGCGTGGGTTGGAAGACTTGAAACTGGTTTGTGATGCGTATATTGAGGATTTAAGACGAAAAATACCTTGTGAGCCTATTGAACCTTACATTGAAAGACATGATGTAAGAAATGGTTCTAATAGTATAACAAATGTTATGGGCGTTAGTACATCAAAGGAATTTCGTGAACCTACTTCAAAAGTAAATCGAAATGAATTAGCTAACTATAAAGTTGTTAAACCCCGACAAATAAGTTTTGTTCAGACTACACATAACGAAAAGGTATTTGCGTATGCATTTAACAATACCGATAAAGATATTGTTGTAACATCAGTAAATGAAGTGTTTTCTGTAAATGAAGAAAAATTATTGCCTGAGTATTTATGTATGTTTTTTAATCGAACAGAATTTGACAGATATGCAAGATTTCATTCATGGGGATCAGCAAGAGAAACGTTTACTTGGAATGATTTAATTAAGGTTGAAATTCCTATGGCAGATATTACAGTACAGAGGTCTATTTCAGACATTTATACTGTGTATAAACAACGCAAAGAAATAAGCGAAAAACTAAAAAAACAAATAAAAGATATTTGCCCGATACTTATAAAAGGCTCTGTTGAAGAAGCAAAAAAGAAGGTGTAGTACTTGGCTAAACTAAAAAATTACAACGGTCGCTACTGTGAATCAGAATATGAATATGCCTTTATTGGTCTTTTGGAGGCTGAAGGCTGGAATTATTCTTCCGGTAATAAAGTTTCTCGTGTCACCAAAAGAGATGTTTTAATTGCCGATGACTTCAAAGCATTCTTAACTGATAAAAATCCTGATTTAACAGATGATGAGGTTACACAGATTTTTGATAATGTTCGCCTTGTGGGTAGCGAAAGTGACTTTGCTACATTACATAAGGTTTATGGCTGGATGGTAGATGGCATTCAGTTTGTTCCGCAGGACAGCTTGGCAAAAATGATACCGCTCATTGATTTTGAAAATCCTGATAAGAACATCTTCCGTGTGGTAAATCAGTTCACAGTGGAATATACAAACAACGGACAGAAAGAAAACCGGAGACCGGATATTCTTCTGTTTGTAAACGGTATGCCGCTTTGTGTAATTGAACTGAAAAATCCGTCAGACGCTAATGCTACTGTTTATGATGCGTGGGAACAAATCAATATACGCTACTGGAGAGATATTCCGCACCTTTTACATTACTGTCCTTTGGCGTGTATTTCAGATGGTGTTAAAACAAGACTGGGAACTGTTCGTACGCCTTATGAGCATTTCTACGCTTGGAGAAGAGTAAATGACGGTGATAAAATATCTACTACTCCCTTTGCAGAAACAGAAACGATGATAAAGGGTGTTTACAGTCCGTCCCGATTTCTCGAAATTTTCAGAGATTATATTTATTTTCAGGACAGTATTTACGACAGCGACGAACGAGAAATTGTTTGCCGTTATCCGCAGTTCTTTGCAACAAGATTGCTCAAACAAAGTATAGTGAAATCTGTCGTTGAAAAAAGTGGAAAAGGCGGTACATACTTTGGTGCGACAGGATGCGGAAAAACCTTCACAATGGCATTCCTTGCCCGTCAGCTTGCTCTTCGCTGTACTGATATTCCTGAAATCGGTTCTCCGACAATTATTCTGATTGTTGACCGTGAGGATCTTCAAAAACAGGGAGCAAAGCTTTTTACAAAGAGCAAGGAATTTTTGAACCTCGGCGAAGTATCTGTTGTAAAAAGCAGAGCAGAGTTAAGACAGGAGCTGGGAGCAAGACAAAGCGGAGGTTTTTATATTTGCACTATTCAAAAATTCTGTGACCGTGAAGATGACAAAATCGGTCTTATCAACGACCGTAGGAATATTATATGCTTTTCCGATGAGGCGCACAGAACTCAGCTTGAACATTCAAAAAAGATTCAATTCAGTAAAGACGCTGATGAAAATATGAGAGCTATGGTTTCAAAACCGTATGCAAAGGTATTAAAAGAAGCATTTCCGCTTGCTACCTTTGTAGGCTTTACAGGTACTCCGATTGCTGAAACATATCAGACCTTTGGCGGTGAGATTGACCGTTACACAATGGATCAGGCTGTTGCAGACGGTTTGACGGTATCTATCAAATATCACCCTCGTATCGCAAAGGTGCTACTTGATAAAGAAAAAGTAAAGGACATTGAAGCTTACTACAAAAAGTGTGCTGATGACGGTGCTACATATGAGGATATTGAGGCAAGCAAAAAAGCTATGAGCTCTATGGAAGTTATTCTCGGAGAACCATCACGACTGGAGCGCCTTGCCGTTGATATTCACGACCATTATGTTTCTGCCTGTGAAGCTGACCCGGACAGAATACAGAAAGCAAGGATAGTCTGTTCCAGAAAAAAGATTGCTTATGCCTTGTTGCAAAAATTCAAGACTAAATACCCTGAGTGGTTTGAAGAAAAGAAAACACCTGACGACATTTCGGTATCCGAAGAAGAACTAAAAGAATTGAAACCTATGCCCTTTATGGCTATGGTTGCAAGTGTCGGTAGTAACGATGAAACAGAAATGTACAACTATCTTGGTGGTGTCCGCAATGACAAGCGTTCTGAAGAACTGGACGCAGCCTTCAAACAAGACAAATCTAACTTCCGCATTGTTATTGTTGTAGATATGTGGATTACGGGTTTTGATGTTCCGTCACTCACATATATGTATAATGATAAGCCGTTAAAAAAGCATCAGCTTATTCAGACTATCAGCCGAGTGAACAGGAAATACCCCGGTAAAGATTATGGTATGATTGTGGATTACATCGGTATTCGTGATAATATGCGTGAAGCAATGAGGGTTTATGGAGGTGATACATCAGTTGCTCCCACTGCCGATGATGTTGAACAAGCTACAATGGTATTTAGGGAAGAACTTGAAATTCTCAAAAAATTGTTTACCGATTATGATTTGGTGCCATTTCTGAATCCCGACTGTGACCCTGTTGAGCGTTACAAACTACTTGCAAAAGCTGCTGAATATGTGTTTGCGTCAACGCAGGAATTACATACCGAATCAAACAGCGGAACTCAAAAGGTTTCATTCAAAACTTACTTTTTAAAGACAGTAAAGAGAATGAGAACGGCATTTGATATTTGTCAGCCTTCCGGTGATCTTGGTGAAGAAGAATCTGCGCTTGCACAATGCTTTATGGCTATAGCCGGATTTGTTCGTAAAATGAGCGGAACAAGCGAAGTTGATACTGACACGATGAACCGTGCTGTTTCTAAAATGGTTGAGGAAGCGTTAAAATACAACAAGGTAGAAAGTGTTCTTGAAAGTGGTGCGGAAGAAGATATTTTCTCTCCGGAATATTTTGAAAAACTGTCAGATGTTAAAATGCCTGCAACTAAACTTGAGATTCTTATTAAAATGCTTCGAAGGCAAATAAAGGAATATGGGAAAGTAAATCAGGTAGCGGCAAAAACTTTTCAGGAAATGCTTGAAAGAACAATAGAAGAATACCATGAAAGGCGTAAACACCTTACTGCGGAAGAAGCAGGTGATACACAGGAACAGGCGTCAGAAGACATCATCAAGACTGCAACTGAACAAGCACTGTCTATTTTACGTCAGATGAACGAAAACAGAGAAAGCTTCCGCAAAATTGGTTTGACCTTTGAAGAAAAAGCATTTTACGATATATTGCTTGCTTTGCGTGACCGGTATAATTTTGAGTATGGAACTGACAAAAAAGTCGATGGTGCGGTCGTAAATGATAAGTGCAAAACATTGGCTAAAAAGGTTAAGGAAATAATAGATACAAAATCTTCCTTTGCTGACTGGCTTAACAATCAGAATGTGCGTAATCAGTTAAAACTTGAAATCAAGATTTGTTTGGTCAAGAACGGATATCCGCCACAATATAGTCCTGAAGTGTTCAATAAGGTTATGGAACAGGTTGAAAACTTTGAGGAAAATTCATTTGCATCCCCCTAAAGTGATGTAGCTTAAATTTTAGCTAAGAATTATCATTATGCACCGGCAAAGAACACTCTGATGGTTACTGAGAACTCTGCTCCGTATAGTTTGATTAAAGATTAATTAATTGCATTTACGAGGTGATTTATATTGAAAGACACAGATGATAAAACAGAAATCATTTTAACACAATGGCAAACTTGTGCTGAAATGGCAAATTCAGTAAGTCAACGTAGAGACACTATGAATAATATCTTTATTACATTAAACTTAGCAATTATTGCTGCTGTTTCAATAACATGGGATATAAAATCATTGTTCATTCTTGCAGCTGGAATTGTTGTTTGCACAATATGGATGTTATTTATCCGTAATTATAAATTGCTTAATACTGAAAAATTCAATGTGATAAATTCCATTGAGAATAAGCTACCCGTAAAACCATTTAATGATGAGTGGAAAAAACTAAAGAATAACAAAAAATACAAGGACAGTACAAAATTAGAGAAGGCTCTTCCTA
>JBJEPA010000187.1:0-5522 GCA_051880995.1 Ruminococcus sp. | reverse complement strand
AATATTGATGGAACAACTGCCACTATTGAAGCAAATGAAGATGTTGACCTTGATGAAGTTTTCTCCTATGTAAAGATAGACACCTCAAAAAATTACGATGAAGCAGAAGTAAATATGAACGATGCTGACGAAGGAGTTGAATTCGAGGGAATAGAGGATTTTGATTGGTTTGCTGAATATGAAAAAGGTAGCAAGAATGAAGTTTACCCAACAGGAGGATTTCCAAATGTAGGAATTTCAAACTCAAAGTCACTTAAATTCTCTCTAAGTAAAACATTTAAAGATGAATCTGAAAATAAAAGTGTGGATGTAAGGGGTAGTCTGCTTCTATCTGAAAAAGTAGATTTTTCTGTTTATGTTTATTCAGGTAACGTTCAGGTTGATTTCTCCCTTGAAAGTCAGGCGAAGGCGAGTATTGATATTACAGGAAAAATTGAAACTAAAAAGATTAAGTTAGCAGATATTAATATTCCAACAGGTGTTGGTGACCTTACTGTAGGAGTAGAGGCTAATTTCCTGATTAGCGTTGATGGCAAATTGTCATTTAATGCAACACTAACCTCTACCACAGGCTTTTCCATAGATACAAAATCAAAATCTCCTAAAAATACATCAAAGCCAATGTATGTTGATACCGACATTCAAGTTTCTAGTAGTGTGTTTATCGGAATCCAGGCAGAGCCTAATATAAAAGCTTTTGGACAAATACTCCAGTTAAGCGTACCTATAAAGGTTGGAAGTAAAATTAGCGGAGAAACAAGAAACCGTACTGATACAGACAGCCAAAAGCATCTCTGTGAAAGCTGTATAAAAGGAACGGTTGGCGGAGTATTAGAGCTATCATTCAAATTAAAAATAGATTTCAAGTTGGTAGATTTTTCCACCGAACTAAAGGTTATGGGTGTAGAGACCAAACTATTTAACTTTTATGTTTCATCTGAACTGGGCTTTGGTGTAGGACAGTGTCCTAACAATTCCTACCTTATAACTATCAATGTTGTAGATATTGATTCAAAACCTGTATCAGATGCGGATGTAAGTGGAAATACTACCGACAGTAACGGTAGCGTTAAGCTGTATTATAAAGCCGGAAGTCAGACTGTTACTGTTTCTAAAAGCGGATACACTACCAAGAGTCAATCATTTGATGTTACAGGTCCCGATACAATCACTATAATACTGTACAAACCAAATGAAAACCAAAATAACAATGGTAGCAGTAATCTCGGCGATATTTCATCAAAGGTTAATTATCTGACCAAGAGGATATATCTCACGGATAACACCCATGAATTTATTCAATGGGGTTCTTTCAGTATAAGATATACTTCAGATATGAATACTTGGAATGTTTCAGGTATGACTAGGGGAGGTACAAATAGATATTCTCAGTATGTGTATTATTATGATCTTCCAAATAATACAACCCACGTTCAATTTATAGACCCAAGTTCATCCTACAACAAAACAGGTGTTGTTACATTATCATCTGCATTTTCAAATTCATATGACAATGCATACTACTTCTCCTCACAAGATGCTGTATCTTTGTGGCCTGAAAAGGACTTTCCTCAAATGCCGGGTATAGACAATTACTATCGTGATGTCTATATCAGAGCCGGTAGTTCTAAAGATATTACACCAAGCAACTATGATGCAGGTGCAGGTCTTGAGTATAGTCAGGTGAGTGATACATCTGTGGCAAAAAGGGATGTTACAGGAAATCGTTGTGTAATTCAAGGTCTTAAAGCTGGAACAGCAACAATAACAATTACACCTAAGGGAACTACCTCTTCACTTGATATTGGTAACTCCATTACAGTTACAATCCATGTTTACGGAAATATTGGGGCAGTTATGTTTGGAAAAAGTAAAATTTCTGTTGGTGCCGACCCCGAAGAAGATTTAGACAACTCATCAGATGTTACCGAGATTGAATATTATACAGTTTCAAAGTCTGAACTTGTTCCGGATGCAGAGTATTCGTTACTTATTTTAAAGGGTTCAGTAGATAATTATCAACTCAATACAGATTCATTATTGTATATTGATCAATCAAAAGCTGATAGCGAAGGCAATGTAAGCTTTGCTTATTACGGAGATTTTTCCACAGAGGATTATGTTGTTTTAATATTCGGAGAATGTAATCACGAATTGAGTGACTGGATTGTTGTAAAAGAGGCAACAACCGAGGAAGAAGGATACAGGATAAAAACCTGTGTAAAGTGCAATGAGGTTATCGTTAGCGAAATTATAGACAAAATTTCACCGGTAGAAGATACAACCACAACTGTGGAAAAACCTACAGGGGATGAAGAACCCACAACTACAACTACCTCTGTATTGCCAACCGAAACAACCTCAACTGCTCCGATTGAAAGTGGTCTTTTGGGTGATGCAAACGGTGATGAAGTAATTGATGTAAGGGATGCTACTACAATTCAAAAGTATTTAGCAAGAATAAAAATTGATATTATTCTTGATAATTCCGATGTCAACAAGGACGGAGGCGTTGACATTTCAGATGCAACACTTATACAAAAGTATCTTTCTCATGTAGTTGACAAGTTATAATTTATCATTTATTGGGGTGTTCCAATTTACGGAACACCCTTTTTTTATCCACTTGTATAATGAAAAAATAAATTCATTCATGCACGAAAATTTTACACAGACTATTGTATTATTTTACTTTTTAAGCTAAAATATATTCTGTAAATATTTTCAAATTGAAATGAGGTAAAATAATGAAAAAGCTATTTGCTATTTTAATTTCTGCAATATTCATTTTTTCTTTTTCAGCCTGTTCAGGTTCAGATAATAATTCTGACAAAGAAAATACAACAACTACTGTTGCAGAAACAAAGCCGGAAACCGATGAACTTAGTTGGGTAGATTACAAGGAATACAACCTTGACAAAACATCAGAGGTAAACAACATTATCCTTATGATTGGTGATGGTATGGGGGAGAATATCATCAAAGCCGCTGAGGTTGTCAAGGGCGATAAGCTTGTTATGTCAGGCCTTAAGAACAAGACATATGTAACAACCTATTCCCAGTCTGTAACAGAGGGACTTGAAGAATTTACAGACAGTGCCGCCTCTGCAACAGCAATCAGCACAGGAACAAAAACCTACAACGGTTGCATTGGTGTTGATAAGGACGGAAATAACCTTGAAACAATCTGCGAGTATGCTCAAAAGTGCGGTATGAAAACAGGTCTTGTTGACCGTCATTATGTTTGCCACGCAACTCCTGCCGGAATGGTTGCCCACAACGATTTCAGAGGTAGCTACAAGGCTATCCTTAACGAAATGATTAGGTCAGAAGTTGATGTTATGCTTGGTGGAGGAAGCCAGTATTACACACCTTCCGTTCAGGAAAATGCCGAAAGCTACAATTACACCTATATAACCGACGAAAAAGGACTGTTGAGTCTTTCTGATAAAGATGAAAAGGTTCTTGGACTTTTTGCTTATGACAATATGAAGGACCCTGAGCTTGAACCATCCCTTACAACACAGACATCAAAGGCACTGGAGCTCCTTGAAAACGACAACGGTTTCTTCCTAATGGTTGAGGGAAGTAACATTGATGTTTGTGAGTCTGAACAGGATATGGACGGCACAATCAAGCAGATGCAGGCTTTTGACCAGACAGTTGATTATGTGATGAATTGGGCTCAGGAACATCCCGGAACACTTGTAATTGTAACAGCCGACCACGAAACAGGCGGTGTAACACTTCCGAAGAATCCAACACCTGAGGATATTAACAACGACTGCTTTACATCCGGCGGTGACCACACAAATACAAATGTACTCCTCTTTGCAGACGGTGCTCAGTCAGCAGGAATTTGCAAGGAAAAGCTAATCGACAACACCGACATTGCAAAATATATGCGCAAGGTTTTGGCTTATAAAAAATAATTCCGTATCAGAAAAATCCTCTTGCCATGGCAGGAGGATTTTTTATATTATTTTCTTTATTAACTGATTGATAAATGTGGGTTTATCTGATATAATGACATTCATTGTAAAGAAAGATAAATAGGTGACGAGTATGAGTGAAAGACCGGCTCTAGATAAAAACTTAGACAGCAAAACATTCCTTGAATTTTATTACTTAAAAGAGGAATTAGTAGATTTTTGCCGAAAGAACGGTTTGCCTGTTTCAGGCGGAAAGATTGAAATAACCGAAAGAATTGCATATTTCCTTGATACAGGCGAGGTGAAGCCTGCAAAGACATCACAAAAGAAGTCTAATGCTACAATCAATATTATCGAAAATTCAAAGATAGAGCCTGATTTTGTCTGCTCCGAAAGGCACAGGGCATTTTTCAAGAAACATATCGGAAATAGTTTTTCCTTTAATGTAGCCTTTCAGAAGTGGCTGAAAAATAATACAGGAAAGACCTACAAAGAGGCAATTTCAGCATATCACGAAATTCTTGAGAACAAGAAAAAGGGAAAAACGAGTATAGACAGGCAGTTTGAGTACAATACCTATATCCGTGACTTTTTTGAAGACAACAAGGGAAAATCCTTGGAGGAGGCAATTAAATGCTGGAAACATAAAAAGTCACAAAAGGGTCATAACCGCTATGAAAGGTCAGATCTTTCTGCATTAGAATGACATATAGCACAAAAAAGGGGTTGTCACAAATCGAAAGATTTAGTGGCAACCCCATTATAATATTTTCTAATTTATTTTTTTCTGTTAACTGTAATGTTCTTCACAGCGCTGTTGTAAGTAACCTTATTTACTGTTGCAGAACCGTAAACTCTGAAATAAGTTTTGCCCTTTGGAACTGATATCTTAAGGGATGTTCCTGAGGTTTTCTTAACTGTTTTCCAGCTTTTACCCACCTTTTTCTGAACAACGTAAGTCTTGGCACCCTTTGACTTTGTCCACTTGATAGTTGCTTTCTTTCCCTTAACACTGGCAGAAGTCTTTGCAATGTTTGCAGGGTTGATTTTGAAGGTTTTTGTAACAGAACCCATTGTCTGACCCTTGCCTGTTATTGTCATTGTAGCTGTTCCAACCTTAGTGTTGTTCTTGTATGACAATGTGTAGCTTGCAGGGTCGTAACCTGCCTTAACAGTCAAACCGCTTTGCCTTATAGCCTTACCTGTGTAAGCCTTGTTCTTAACACCCTCAACAGTAGCTGTGTATTTGTTAAGGCAAAGTGCATATGCGTTGAATTCGTAACCGTTTACATCATAAACGTTAACGTTAAGATATGCATCTTTATCAGCGTTGATGTATGTTATGTTAAACTGTTTTTTACTGTCAAGAGTAACGGGATTTCCGCAAACTCTGGTTGTAAGACCGCCGGTAAAACCGTAGTTTGTTTTGTGGGCATAAACCTGTTTGTAATCATCTATAGTGTTAAGCTGATATGTTACTGTACGGTTGGCATTTGTCTTAACATATTTGATATATCCAAACTTTGTATCCTTTTTCATTGTGCCAAGGAAAAGGTAGAATGTATCCTCTTCATCATAATTTGTAGAAGA
>JBJEPA010000186.1:0-5530 GCA_051880995.1 Ruminococcus sp. | reverse complement strand
AGATGCAGAGGTCGTCTTTGTAAGTCAGTCATATATGGAAAACATGAATATTCGTAATGAATTTGCAGTCAGCGAAACAGTAATCGTAGGTGATACCCCGGATTACCTATATCCAAGATAATTTTTCTAATAATATATGGTAAATAGATAGACCCTTTCTTAACTTTTCGGTTTTGAAAGGGGTTATTCTTTTTTATACAAAAAATCATCAATGTTTTTGTTGAAATATCACATATGTTGTGATAAAATATATAGGATAATACAATGGATAGGAGTATTACTTTGCAAAAAAGTGATTTGAATAAAGAGAATTTTCTGGAACAACAAAATTATTACCTAAATCTAATAGCCGAGATTATGTCGGTGAGGAAAAGGGGAGAAACTCCTCTTGCTTTCATCCACACCTACGGTTGTCAGCAGAATGTTGCAGACAGTGAAAAAATTAAGGGTATGCTTTCTGTTGCAGGATTTGACTTTGTAGATAAACCTGACGATGCTGACTTTATCCTTTTCAACACCTGTGCCGTAAGGGAACACGCAGAGGATAGGGTTTTCGGCAATGTTGGGGCATTAAAAACATTAAAGCGTAAGCACCCCCAAATCCTTATTGCCCTGTGCGGTTGTATGATGGAACAAAAGCATATTGCCGAAAGAATGTACAAAAGCTTTCCTTTTGTTTCCCTTGTATTCGGAACCCACTCGTTGCAAAATTTTCCTGAGCTTTATTACAGAGCATTGTTTACAGGGAAAAGGGTGTATGAGCGTGACAATGACGACAAAAAGATTTATGAGGGAATTCCTGTTAAGCGTGACGGTACATTCAAGGGTTGGCTACCTGTTATGTACGGCTGTGACAACTTCTGCACCTACTGTATTGTTCCCTATGTAAGGGGCAGAGAAAGAAGCAGAAAACCACAGGATATTTTAAATGAGGCAAAGGAGCTTATTGCTTCCGGCTACAAGGACATCACCCTTTTGGGTCAGAATGTAAACTCCTATGGCAAGGGCCTTGAGGAGGATATAACCTTTGCAAAGCTTATTGGAGAGATTGATAAAATCCCAGGTGACTATTGGCTCAGGTTTATGACAAGCCACCCCAAGGATTGTTCAAAGGAGCTTATTGACACAATAGCAAACAGCGAACATATCAGCACACATCTTCATTTGCCTTTCCAAAGCGGTTCTGACCGTATCTTAAAAAAGATGAACAGGCATTATGACAGAAAAAAGTATCTTGAAATTATAAATTACGCAAAAGAAAAGATACCTAATGTTTCTATTACAAGCGACATTATTGTTGGTTTCCCCGGTGAAACATATGAGGACTTTCAGGAAACCATATCTTTAATTAAAGAGGTTGAGTTTACTTCCCTGTTCACATTTATCTATTCCCCAAGAGTAGGTACTCCTGCAGCAAAGATGGACGACCCAATCCCTGCTGAGGAAAAGTCAAAGTGGTTCAGAGAACTACTCTCTGTGCAGGAGGGTATTGCCGCCAAAAGGTGTGCATCAATGGTTGGTAAGAACGAGAAAATCCTTGTGGAAAGCGTTAATGAGAAAAACGGAAAGTTACAATGCAGAAATTCCGGAAACATCATAGTTGAATGTGATGGAGATTCCTCTCTCATAGGTACTTTCCAGACTGCTAATATAACAGAGGCAAGAAACTGGATATTAAAAGGAAAAATTATTTAATTATTTATAGAATTTAAAGGAGAATATTATTATGGAAAAAGAGATTGTGTCCCTAGCAAGACAAATAGGAAAAATGCTCCAGGAAGAGGAGTGCTACAAAAAGATGGAGGAATCAAGAATAGCCTCCGACCAAGACACAGAACTTCAGGACTTAATCGGAGAATTCAACCTTAAGAGAATTGCCATTAACGAAGAAGGTATGAAAAAGGATAGAGATCAAGAGAAAATAACAAAGTTCAATAACGAAATGCGTGAAATCTACACTAAGATAATGCAGAATGAAAATATGATTGCTTACAATGAGGCAAAAAGTGAACTTGACAAAATTGTAGGCAGAGTTGCAGCTATAGTTACTCAATCTGCAAACGGTGAAGACCCGGAAACAACTGATGTTCACCAGGGTTGCACAGGTGACTGTAGTGGTTGTAGCAGTTGCGGTTAAAATATAGTTAAATCGGAAAGGAAGTGAGAAAATGGCTGAATTGTCCCCAATGATGAAACAGTATTTTGAAATTAAAGAAAAGAATAAGGACAGCATCTTGTTTTTTAGGCTGGGTGACTTTTATGAGATGTTTTTTGATGATGCCAAACTCGCTTCCAGGGAGCTTGACCTCACCTTAACAGGAAGGGATTGCGGTCAAGAGGAGCGTGCTCCTATGTGCGGTGTTCCTTTCCATAGCTGTGAAGGCTACATTGCCCGCCTTGTTCAAAAGGGTTACAAGGTAGCAATCTGTGAGCAAACGGAAGACCCGGCAAAGGCAAAGGGTCTTGTAAAAAGGGATATTGTAAGAGTAATCACACCGGGTACTGTTATGGAGTCAAGTATGCTAGACGAGGGCAAAAATAATTTTATTGCCTCATCTTTTATGTCAGACGGTGTAATCGGTCTTTCTTTCTGTGATATTTCCACAGGAGAATTATTTGTAACTGAGCTTTCCGGTGAGGATTTGCAGGATCAACTCCAAAACCAGTTTATAAGCTACAATCCTCGTGAAATCCTCGTTGGGGGAGATGTTGTCAGCTTTAAGGGCCTTAGCAGTTTTATAAAAGAAAAGCTTTCTGCATCTGTTGAAATGTTCTCAGATGAAGAATTTGGCTATCTTACTTGCCTTGACAGCGTTTCTAAACAGTTTAAGGAAGAGGATGTTAACAGAATAAAGGATAAAACCCAGCTTGTGTCCTCAATTGGTGTTTTGATTGATTATCTTAAATCCACTCAAAAGACAGGATATGAGCGAATTACATCCTTTGAGGTTTACAGCGACAACCAGTATATGAACCTTGACTACAACACAAGGAGAAACCTTGAACTTACCCAGACAATGATGAACAAGGAGAAAAAGGGCTCCCTTATCTGGCTCCTCGACAAAACAAAAACAGCTATGGGTAAAAGGCTTTTAAGGTACTGGGTGGAACATCCCCTACTTAACCTTAGCACTATCCTGAAAAGACAAAGTGCTGTTTCTGAACTGGTTAACGATACTATACAGCGGATTGAAATTACAGCGTCCCTTGTGGGTATTTTTGATATTGAGCGACTGATGACAAAAATTGTTTATGGTAACTCAAACCCAAGGGAATTAAGGTCACTATGTTCCGCCTTTGAAAACCTGCCAAAGATAAAGTCCTTACTCAGCAAATTTGACTCCAAGTTGATGAAACAGCTTTATGAAGATATTGATGAGCTACAGGATATACATACACTTATAGATAATGCCATTGAAGATGAACCTCCTTTTTCTGTTCGTGAGGGTGGTATTATCAAGGACGGTTATGACGAAAGCCTTGATTCTGTTCGTTCCGATATGAACAACAGCACTTCACTCCTTGCAAATATTGAGGCTGAACAAAAGGAAAAAACAGGTATTCCAAAGTTAAAAGTGGGATACAACAGGGTGTTTGGCTACTATATTGAGGTTACAAATTCCTACAAGGACAAAGTTCCGGAGGAATATATACGCAAGCAAACACTTACAAATTGTGAAAGATACATTACACAGGAACTTAAGGATTTAGAGGGAAGAATCCTCGGCGCAAAGGACAGATCCTTTGCTATGGAATACAGAATCTTTGACGATATTCGTAAAAAGGTTGCCGAAAACCTTGACAGAATTGAAAGAACAGCAAAGGCTATTGCAACACTTGATGTTTTAACAAGCCTTGCAAATGTTTCTGCCGACAACAACTACACTTGCCCGGAGGTTAATCTTTCTGATAAGATTATCCTTAAGGAATCAAGACATCCTGTTGTTGAGGTTCTACTTTCAGGTGCTCCTTTTGTTCCCAATGATGTAATGCTTGATAACGAAGAAAACAGAGTAGCTATCATAACAGGCCCTAATATGGCTGGTAAATCAACATATATGAGACAGGTTGCCCTTATTGTACTTATGGCGCAGATAGGATGTTTTGTCCCTGCAAAGTACGCTGAAATCGGTCTTATTGACAGCATTTTCACAAGGGTTGGTGCATCTGACGATTTGGCATCAGGACAATCTACCTTTATGGTTGAGATGAACGAGGTTGCAAATATTGTAAAAAAGGCAACTTCAAAATCCCTTCTAATTCTGGACGAGATAGGAAGAGGTACAAGCACCTATGACGGAATGAGTATTGCTCGTGCAGTCCTTGAATATGTTGTTGACAAGAAAAAGCTTGGCGCAAAGGCGCTTTTTGCAACCCACTATCACGAGCTTACCGTAATGGAAAACCTGTTAAGCGGTGTTAAAAACTATAACATAGCTGTGAAAAAGCGTGGGGACGACATTACATTCCTAAGAAGAATTGTCCCGGGAGGAGCAGACGACAGCTATGGAATTGAGGTTGCAAAGCTTGCAGGACTTCCCGACTGGATTATCAAAAGGGCAAAGCAAATTCTTAAAGAGCTTACACAGGATAAGCCTGATACCAAAAAAGAATTTGAAAGTATTGACCCTGAGAAAGAGGAAGATTTACAAATTAATCTCCTTGATAATGCCAACAGTTCCGTTGTTGAAAAGATTAAAAGCACAGATGTAAATACATTGACTCCTATTGAGGCTATGAATTTGCTTTATGAGCTTAAGAATATGATTTAAGAAAAATTGTTTAGATTGGAAGTGAACGCTGTGGGAAAAATTAATGTACTGGATAAGCATATTGCAGAGCTTATTGCTGCCGGTGAAGTCGTAGAGCGTCCATCTTCTGTTGTAAAGGAACTTTTAGAAAACTCTATTGATGCCGGTGCAACTAACATTACAGTTGAAATTCAGCACGGTGGCATCAGCTTTTTGCGTGTAACTGATAACGGTAGTGGTATCTTAAAGGACGACATTAGAAATGCCTTTAAGCGAAACGCAACAAGCAAAATATGCGTTGAGGACGACCTTAATAAAATCGGTACCTTGGGTTTCAGAGGTGAAGCCCTTGCCTCCATTTCCTCGGTTTCCAAGGTGCAACTCATTACAAAGGCAAAGGAAGAAGAATTAGGAACCGCCTATGAAATTGAAGGCGGTGTTGAAAAATCCTTTGATGATGCCGGTTGCCCTGAGGGTACAACCTTTATTATGAGGGATTTATTCTATAATGTTCCTGCAAGATACAAATTTTTAAAAAAGGATGTTGCCGAGGCAAATGCTGTTGCGGGAGTCCTTGACAAAATTGCTTTATCCCACCCCGAAATATCCTTTACTTTCATAAGGGATAACAAAACAGCCCTTAAAACTGCCGGTGACGGAAAGCTGTTGTCAGCCATTTATGCTGTTTATGGCAGAGAATTTTCAAATTTTCTTATCCCGGTTGACTATGAGCTTAACGGTATGACTTTAAAGGGTTACATAAGCAAGCCTACCTGTGG
>JBJEPA010000185.1:0-5570 GCA_051880995.1 Ruminococcus sp. | reverse complement strand
GAAAACGGCAAACCCTTTGCCCCGTTGGGGCATTTCCCTTAGCAAGGGAATACCTTGCTAAGGGGAGCCTTTGTTTACTCCCTGCCTCCCTCGTCTGATGGAGGCTGTATAAAATTCAAAAGTGCCTGCTTCATCACTATTACTTCTTACTTGTTATTTAAAAAAATGGGATGTGACTTCTGCCACATCCCATTAATTTTTGCCTATATTTTGTTGTAAGTTTTATCACCAATATCCAAGTACGTGTTGCATAACAAGACTTACACCGGCTATTGCAATCCAACAGCAAAAGCCCATAAAGATTGGCTTTCCACCCTTTTTAACAAGGTTTACAATATTGGTGTTAAGACCTATTGCACACATAGCCATAGCTATAAAGAATTTTGCAAGGAATTTTGCAAAGCTGACAAATGAGTCATTGTAGAACTGTGTGAATCCGCTTTCGGGAAGTAGAGAGATAAGTGTTGTAATAAGGGAAGCGCCAATAAAGTAAATGATAAACCAAGGGAAAATCTTGCTGAATTTAACCTTTGTGCCTGTTTCGGTGTTATTCTTTTTAGCCTTTCTTGTGCGAATAAATGCAAGCACAAGGGTGATTGGAATAATAGCGATTGTTCTTGTCAGCTTAACAGTAGTTGCCTGTGCAAGTACCATTCCGTTTGTACCCTTCATACTGTCCCATGAAGATGCCGCCGCAGTTACGGAGGAAGTATCGTTTACAGCAGTTCCTGCAAAAAGAGCAAAACCATCGTTGCTAAGTCCCAGCATATTGCCAAGTGTGGGGAAGATAAGGGCCGCAATAATGTTAAACAGGAAAATTACCGAAATTGACTGTGCAATCTCCTCGTCATCCGCATCAATAACAGGAGCAGTTGCCGCAATAGCAGAGCCACCACAGATTGAAGAACCTACACCTACCAAGGTAGAAACCTTTTTGTCCATTTTAAGTGCCTTGCAAAGCAAAAATGCAACTATAAGAGAGGTTAATATTGTGGAGATAATAACAGGAAGTGACTGCCCCCCAACGGAAATAACTGTTTGAATATTAAGGGAAAATCCAAGGATGATAACCGCCCATTGCAGGATTTTCTTTGATGTAAAGGTAATTCCCTCTTTCATAAAAGCAAGGG
The DNA here is from genome assembly GCA_051880995.1 of Ruminococcus sp. GTDB lineage: Bacteria > Bacillota > Clostridia > Oscillospirales > Acutalibacteraceae > Ruminococcoides. Next base: position 4,440 of record JBJEPA010000185.1, on the reverse strand, counting down.
AAGCAAACTTTGGAAAAATAGCGGTAATAACCATACCGATTACTATTGCAAAGACCGGCGCACCGATAATGTCAAAGCTGAAACTGCCTATTGAAAGGCTTGCCAAAAAAGTTGAAAGTGCGGCTATTACAGCAGAAATAATAATGCCAGCACCTTTTTTCTTGATAAAGTTCATTCCATTTCCTCCTTAATAAACTATAATGGTACTATATCACAAATTATTTATAAAGTAAAACCATATTATACATATAAACAACTGTGTAAATGATATATTTGATAAAAATATGTAAAGAAAAATTATAAATTTTATTAATTTGTCACTTTACAATGTTAGTCTAATAAAGTAAAATATAGGTGACGGTTTGTCGCCAATTTTTATTGGCACTATATGTACCGCAAACAAGGAGGAAAAAACAATGAAAAAATTAATGGCACTTATTTTATGTATGGTTATGGCTGTTCTTGTAACAGGTTGTGGCTCCACAGGCTCCGACTCTTCAGACTCTGACTATCAGAATATTGTTGACAAGGGTGAGCTGGTTGTTGGTATTACTGACTATGCACCTATGGACTACAAGGATGATAACGGCGAATGGACAGGCTTTGACGCTGAATTTGCTAAGGCTGTTGCCGACAAAATGGGCGTTAAGGTTAAGTTTATGGAAATCGACTGGGATAACAAATTCCTTGAACTCAACTCAAATTCCATCGACTGTATCTGGAACGGTATGACAATTTGTGAAGAAGTTACAAACAACACAAGCTGTTCAAAGGCTTACGCAAAGAACGAGCAGGTTGTTGTTATGAATAAGAAAGACAGCGAAAAATATACTGATGCAAAGTCTTTGACAAAGCTTAGCTTTGCTGTTGAGTCAGGTTCTGCAGGACAGACTGCTGCCGAGGACAACGGTCTTGAGTTCACAGCTGTTTCTGCACAGAGTGACGCACTTATGGAAGTTAAGTCCGGCTCTGTTGATGCTTGCATCATCGACAGCACAATGGCTTCTGCTATGACAGGCGAGGGTACAAGCTATGAAGACCTTGCACAGAGCGTAACACTTACAAAGGAAGAGTATGGCGTTGGTTTCCGTAAAGAATCCGATATGACAGAAAAGTTTAACAAATATCTTGAAGAATTAAAAGAGGACGGCACACTCGGTAAACTGTCCGAAAAGTATTCTGTTGCACTTGCTGACTAACATTTAAACAGGTAGGAACTAAAATGAGTGATTTTCTTTCGATTACCTTAGATTTGCTGAACGGTTTTTTGTCAACCCTCCAGCTCTTTGGTTTAACACTTCTGTTTTCTCTGCCACTAGGGCTTATTATATGCTTTGGCTCAATGAGCCGATTTAAGCCCCTAAGGTGGCTTGTACGCACATTCGTATGGATTATCAGAGGAACACCACTTCTTTTACAGCTTATAATTGTATATTACGGTCCGGGTCTGATTTTCAACGCAGGACTTCTGCCAAGGTTCAGCGCAGCACTGATTGCCTTTATTATTAATTATTCCTGTTATTTTTCAGAAATATACAGGGGTGGCATTGAATCTATCCCAAAGGGGCAGTACGAGGCAGGTCAGGTGCTTGGTATGACAAAAACACAAATATTCTTCAAGGTTGTGTTGCTCCAGGTAATCAAGGTTATTGTACCACCGATGAGCAACGAAATTATAACCCTTGTAAAGGATACCTCCCTTGCAAGAATAATTGCTGTTTATGAGATTATCTGGACAGCACAGGTATATATCAAAATGGAGGGTCTTATCTGGCCTCTGTTCTACACAGGTGCATTCTACCTTGCATTCTCCGGTTTACTTACACTTCTCTTTGGTTTTATTGAGAAGAAACTAAGCTATTTCAGGAGTTAATTATGGCTATATTAGAGGTTAAAAATTTAAGAAAAAAATTCGGCAAAACAGAGGTGCTTAAGGGGATTGACTTCACCCTTGAAAAAGGTGAGGTGCTTTCCATAATCGGTTCTTCGGGAAGTGGTAAGACAACACTCCTTAGATGTCTAAACTTTTTGGAAACCGCTGAACAGGGAACAATTTCCGTTAAGGGAGAGAAAATCTTTGACGGTGAGGAGAAGAAAAGATATAAAGAGGCTGAAATTCGCCAAAAGCGTCTGCACTTTGGTCTGGTGTTCCAGAACTTTAATCTTTTCCCCCAGTATAATGTGCTTAAAAATGTTTCTATGGCGCCAACACTTATGAAGATGGACACCCCTGAAAACATTGAAAAGCATGCAAGGGCTTTGATTGAAAGGGTAGGTCTGACAGACAGGATAGAACACTATCCGTGTCAGCTTTCCGGCGGACAACAGCAGAGGGTTGCAATTGCAAGAGCACTTGCTATGAATCCCGACATTTTGTGCTTTGACGAACCAACCTCGGCACTTGACCCCGAACTAACAGGAGAGGTGCTTAAGGTTATCCAAAATCTGAAAAGCTCCGACAGCACAATGATTGTTGTCACCCACGAAATGAGCTTTGCAAAGAATATTTCCGATAAGGTGATATTTATGGCTGACGGAGTTATTGAGGAGTACGGTACACCGGAGGATGTGTTCTGTAATCCAAAATCCGAAAAGACAAAAGCATTCCTTAACAAATCCCTTGAGGGGATAGTATAAGCAAGAATAAAAGGGGCTGTCACCACGACAGCCCCTTGATTTTATGGGAGAAATTTGTACTTTTTATGTAAACAACAAAGTGTTTAACGGTTTATTAAGATTAGTAGTTCTCTGCGTGAACCTCAAAATAGCTCTGCGGGTGTGCACAGGTTGGGCAAATTTCAGGTGCGCTTGTGCCCACAATGATGTGTCCGCAGTTTCTGCACTCCCAAACCTTAACCTCGCTCTTTTCAAATACCTGAGCAGTTTCAACATTCTTAAGAAGTGCACGGTAGCGCTCCTCGTGATGCTTTTCAATTGCTGCTACAAGGCGGAACTTTGCAGCAAGTACAGGGAAGCCTTCCTCTTCGGCTGTTTTTGCAAAACCGTCGTACATATCTGTCCATTCGTAGTTTTCGCCCTCTGCGGCGGCAGCAAGGTTCTCAGCTGTGTTGCCAATACCCTCAAGCTCCTTGAACCACATTTTAGCGTGTTCCTTTTCGTTGTCAGCTGTTTTCTGGAACAGGGCGGAAATCTGCTCGTAGCCCTCTTTCTTTGCAACAGAAGCAAAGTAGGTGTATTTGTTTCTTGCCTGTGATTCGCCGGCAAAAGCTGCCTCTAAATTTTTCTCTGTCTGTGTTCCTGCATATTTACTCATAAAATTTTCCTCCTTAATTTAATATGTAGTTTTTGGTTTTCGGGATATGTCTCCCTAACAGATTTTTTCAAAAGTAACTATTAAAAATTAATAATACTTTATTCATATTATATCACATTTATAAATATTTTCAACAATTTTTAAAAAGTTATTGAAGTGCTTATTGTAAAGTGCTACAATGTTTTAGGATATTTACGGTCTGCTGTTTTATGATATAATTTGTGCTGGACCGTTATTTCTCGTAAATCTATGGGATTCGTACAATGGGGTAGGAACTAAATGAAAATAGTATCTGTGGATAAGCTCACTCCCGAGGAATATTTTGAGATTTATTCCTCTGTGGATTGGATAGGGCTGAGATTTTCACAAATTGCAGGAATGTTAGAGCGTAGCCGTCACACATTCGCTTTGTATGAGGGTGAAAAACTTGTGGGTATGGCTCGCCTTTGCGGAGAAATCTCTTCTTTTGTTTATCTCAATGATTTTATCATCAAGCCTGAATATCAGAACGAGGGCTATGGGAAATTTTTGCTTAACTACATAGTTAACTTTATTCGTAATAACAAGCCGGAAGAAAAAAGCGTCAAGCTGGAGGTTTTGTCGGCTAAGGGTAAGGAAAATTTCTACAAAAGCAACGGATTTAAGGGCTTTGAGGACGATTACAGCGGAAGACGACTTTTTGCGTATGTATAAAGCTTAATTTTAACGGTTGGCTGTCACCATTGTGTGACAGCTGTTTTTTTGCAAATAGCCATGATTGTTTTTTTCTCGTCTTATACGGGTTAATTCGTTGACATATTACAATTTGTGATATAAAATCTAGATGTATTACGCTTATTAAGGAAATGGGGTTTTGGGAGGAAACATTATGAAAAAACTTTTAGGAATTATCCTTGTGTTGACATTGATGTTAGGTACATTAACAATTGGAGTTGAGGCATCTCAAATAAGCACGGAGGAAAGTTCTGTTCAGAATGTGTATTCGGCAGAAAACAACCACAGCAATACGACAGCCGTAGAAAAAACCGGAGAAAATTCTCAAACTCAGCCTGTTTCACAGGAAGAGGAAAGTACAACTTTGCCTACACAGGGAACACTGCCCGAAGTAACAGAGAAAGTTTCTCTCAGCACATCATCAACAACCCTTGGTGTAGGGGAGTCATTTA
>JBJEPA010000184.1:0-5596 GCA_051880995.1 Ruminococcus sp. | reverse complement strand
CGATCTTAGAAGCTAAAGCTATCGCCGAAATATCAGCTATCTCCCTTGATGAAACAACAAATAAAATGAAGGTAGTATCTGTTGTTACAACCCCACTGGATTGCACAATTATTGCAGCAGGATTGATAGCAACAAATGATGAAACAATAGGTGCTTCAGCTGACAGTTTCACATATGAAAATGCAGCATACAAGAAGGTTGACAATGTTGAAAGCATGGGTTACCAGACATATAAGTACAACTGGACAAAGTCCAAGGTAATGAATGGTGATATTTGGTACTTAAGAGCATATGTAACCTACAAGGATGCAAACGGTAACACATATGAAGTATATGGTGATGTTGTAACTAACGAATCATTATTTGCATAATTCACTCAACAAAAATGCTAAAAAGCTAGAAAAAGGCATAATATTTTAGCGTAAAGAGGAACTGCCAAAAGATGGAGTATTTGCACTTCGTTTTTTGCAGTTCCTTTATTTTTTCGTCAAAAAAACACATACCCTATTGTGCATTTCAACAAATCTAATGGCATAATGCTGAAAATTAAGTTTTTGTAAGATTTTTTCCATTTTATATGATAAAATGCAAATGTATGATTATATACAAAATAAAATGAAGGGAAGTGTTTCATTGAAACAGAAAATGAAAAGACTCACAGGTCTTTTTCTTGCAGTAATGATGGTGGTTTGCACTATCTCAGCAACCGCTGCAAGCTTAGACCTGGAGGAAACAGGGGCAGGAACCCACACAGTTTACTACTGCTACAAGGGTACTATTCCTGATGACTATACCGTTAAGGCAAATTGCAATATCGGTGACAACAATACATGGAAAATCTTTGACATGACTGATACAGGTTCAACATATCAGGGTTACAAGATTTATTCAGGTACAGTAGAAGAAAAATACGGCGGATTTGATGTTCTGCAGTTCCAGCAGTACGATGCAAGTGGTACTTGGAAATCCCAGGAGGTTGCAATTTCAAGCTGGACAACATCCTCTACTTTCTCAGGAAAAATGTACTACAATGGCAGTTGGATGGATTATACAACTGACCAGCCTGTTTCTACCGAGCCTACAACAGAATCGGTAAAGACTACAGCAACTATCTACCTCAATACATCTGCTGTAAGTGGATGGGGCGACAGTGCTTATTATGATGTTGCAAATACCACAAGTGCTTGGTCATCAAACAGATTCCATCCTAATAGTGGAAACAATTTGTCATCTTACGGTTCTATGACAAAGGTTTCCGATAACCTATTTATGGCTGAAATCACATATGATCCGGCTGTTGGTATGATCGGATTCAGTAATGCAAATATGCACACCTATGGTGACTACTATGGTAATAGTGCAGTTGTAGTTAAGGATTATACAGGTACAGATAGCCTGAATAACCTGGTTACTCTAAAGAGTGATACTGTTTCCACCTCATATACTAACTACTATGATTACGAGTTGGGAACATATTCTCAGGAAGTTACACAGCCTTCTTCAGAAGAAACAACTGTAACCGAAACCACCCCTACAACTGAAGAAACAACCACAACAACTCCTGTTATCACAGACACAGTTAAGGCTACAGCCTTTAGTGACGCTATGTGGATTGATACACAGCCGGAGGTTGCAAACACAAAGGTTGCTCTTATCAAGGCTTATGAGGGTAGTTCAGGCTATAGATTCTATCTTCCTTCCGGCATTGAACCAAGCAACTTGACAATTTACCACAGCTTTAGTTCTCTTTCTATCAACGGAACAACAATTACAAGCGGTAATACATACGATATGTCCAACTGGGCAAATACAACCTGTTCTGTTAACGGTACATCAAAATCCTTTAAGATTTACCAGTCAACAGCAAAGTCATTCTATATGTACACATATAGTACTGCTGAGGACGGAACAAAGAGCGACAAAAACCTTCCAACATCAACAGACAGCTCCCTTACATCAAAGAGCTCTGTTTCAGAAAAGGGTTCTTACCTTGTTGTTGACAACAACGGTACAGTAACTCAGGCAGAGGACACACTGGGCTCAGTAAAGGGTAGAGGTAACTCATCTTGGGAGGCTTCCTACAAGCTTTTTGGTAAGTATGCTTACAATATTAAGTTAAATACAGCTATCAAGCTTGGCGGTTCAGACTCTACTAAGAGTAAAAAGTGGTGCTTGCTTGCAAACAACGCTGACGAAGCTATGATGAGAAATACTCTTGTATATAATCTTGCTGATAGCATTGGTCTTGAAGATTCACCAATGAGTGACATCTACGATGTTTACAACAACGGTAATTATCTTGGTTCTTATCAGATTGCTGAAAAGGTTGAAGTTTCCAGCAAGAATGCTCTTGTTAAGGGTAACAATGTTGACGATATGAACGAAGACACTAACCCTGATTATGATTTTGACAATCCATCAAGAGCAAGCTCAAGCGGAAGTTTAAGCGATGCTTCCACAAAGGGTTACTACAAGTATTGTTCCGGTCTTACAACACCTGAAAACTACAAGGACGGCGACTATCTCCTTGAATTTGAACTTGATGAAAGATTCCCTGACGAAATCTGTGGATTTATCTCCAACAGAGGTCAGCAGGTAGTTCTCAAAACTCCTGAAATTGCCACTAAGGACGAAGTTATCTATATTATGGATAGATTCAATGCAGCAGAGGCAGTAGCTTATGCTCAGGCAGGAGATACTACAACAAGCTTTGCCAGAGGTTCAATTTCTACTTCAAACGGCAAATACACATACACATCAAGTGTTTCAGACTATTCTGTAACAGTCAGCAGCTATGACGAGCTGATTGATGCAGAAAGCTTTGCACAGAACTACTTGATTCAGGAATATGTAGAAAATCTGGATGGTGTTGCTACATCCTTCTATGTAAACCTCAATAATCAGGATTCTCTGTTCACAGCAACTCCTGTTTGGGACTTTGACTGGACAATGGGTCAGTATGGAAACAGCAAAAAAATCAGTTCCTCAAAAACTCTTAATCCAAACAACACAGATCAGTGGTTTATCAGATATAAAGCTATTTATAACAACTATGATGTAGATAACCTTGTTACAAAGCTTTGTAAAATAGATGATTTCTGGTCAAGAGTAAAGATTCAGTGGAAATATAATGTTTACCCTGAAATTCAGAAGACTTACGGCTCAAGCGGTCTTATTAAGAATGATTATACAAATAAGCTAAGCGCTTCTGTAGCTATGAACGAAGATCGTTATCACTTTATTGCTAACGACCCAATCAGCTCTTGGGGAAGTGCAAATACAGGTTCAACATGGACTGAAGCTGTTTCATCTCTTGACAGTTGGGCAAGCAGTCGTGCTTCTTGGATTAACAATAATATTGGCACAGCGGTGTCCTACAATAAGAGCGGAACATCCACACAGCTTTCAGTTAGTCAGGCAGATGATAAGTCTGTTGTAGCCGAGGCTACACCGGGTACAATCACTGCCGATTCAACAACTCTTGGTACCAGCGACTATACCTATGAGTTTACCTATACCAACGGTACAGATACAAAGACAATTACTAAGGTTGGAACAAATACAGTTACTTTGTCAGACACAGCCACAGCCGGTGATGTTTTCACAGTTTCTGTAAATGCTTACCCAACAAAAGCCGGTAAGGACACAGGCTTTGTACTTGCTAGTGAGGAGGTTAGCTACACAGTAGTTAGCTCATCCGACCCAACACTTACAGTTTCTCCAACAACACTCAGCCTTACTGTTGGTGATACATCAACTCTTACAGCTAAAGCAGTTAATATTGAGGAAGCTGTAACATGGTCAACTAGCAACGAAAGTGTTGCAACTGTTGATAACGGTGTTGTTACAGCAGTAGCAGAGGGTACAGCTACTATCACAGCCACAGCAGGTGGATTATCAGCTACTTGCGTAGTAACTGTTAGTGAAGAGGTTTCATCTGTAATCACACTTTACTTTACAGACAATTACAAGTGGGGTTCTGTTAAGGCTTGGATTTGGAATGATACAACAAGTACCAATGAAAGTGCTTCATGGCCCGGCAAGTCATGTACAAAGATAGGAACAAACTCTCAAAATCAGGATATTTATTCCTGCACAATGGATACATCTCTCTATGACAGTATTATCTTTGCAAATAGTGACGGTAGTTCAAAAACAAAGGATATTAAAGGAATTACATCAGCAAATGACGGAACAGGTTACTACATTACCGGTTCATCTTCACCATATACAGTAGATACCTATTCAGTTGTAACTCCTGCGGTTAAGCTTAGCACATCAAGTGTTGACCTTATGGTCGGTGATGATTATACAATCACACCTGCTTCAAGCAAGGGTACATTGTCATATGAGTCATCAAGTACAGATGTTGCAACAGTTGACGAAAACGGTGTGGTACAGGCAGTTGGTAAGGGTACTGCAACTATTACAGTAACCGCTACAGGTACATTTGAAACAGCAACAGCTACATTGAATGTTACAGTTAATGACAAATACACCGTAACCTTCAAAAACTATGACGGCACAGTAATCAGCTCACAGAAATATTCTGCGGGAGAAACAGTAGTAGTACCGACAGAAACTCCTGTAAAGCCCGCTGATAAGCAATATACATATACCTTCAGCGGATGGGATAAGGAAGTTGCACAGACAGTAAACGCAGACGCAACCTACACAGCTGTATTCACAGGAACACTGAACAAGTATTCCGTAAGCGTTTCATATGTAAACGGTACAGTAACAGGTTGCCCAACAAATGCTGTTGACTACGGTACATCTGTAACCCTTAACGCAAAAGCGGATGAGGGATATACATTTGCAGGCTTCTATGTTGGCGACACAAGAGTTTCAAGCTCTTCAACATACACATTTGCAGTAAAAGATAACACAGAAATTGTAGCAAAATTCACCCAGCTCCCAGGAGCAGAGCTAAAGGTTCAGGTAGTTGGTGGCACAGGACTTAAGGTTAAGATTGGTGCAGATGGAGTAGAAACAACCCAGTCTATGTTCTACGATAACAAGGATGTAAGAACAGGACAGTTTGTAACTCTTACTTCAACAGGCTTTACCGGATACGACTTCCTGTATTGGATTAATGAATCCGGAAAGATTGTGGCATATTCAGAGGCATACACATTTATGTTTACTGGAAATACAAGCATAACAGCTGTGTATTCACAGGCTAATGTGGGAGTTGTAACATTTATGAGTGGATATAATCAGATTAATTCCTCAATGTGCTACAGCAGTGCAGATGAAATTTCTCTGCCAACACCTTACGGGAAGTCAGGATATACATTTAAGTTCTGGTCAATTGATGGAACTTCAGAGTGTACTGCAAGTGACATCTATACAGCATCAAGAAGCGGAAATGTAACAGTAAAGGCTGTTTATGATGCAGAAGAAGTTTATTACAACCTTACAGTTAACGGTGGTGCTATCGTATCAGTTGATGATGATGCTACAGATGCAGGAAAAACAACAGGCGAATATCTGACAGTTTCTGCAATAGAAGTAAGGGCAAATGATGCAGAAGAAGGTAAGAAGTTTGCATATTGGGAAGACCAGAACGGAAAGATTTTGGCATATTCAGATA
>JBJEPA010000183.1:0-5609 GCA_051880995.1 Ruminococcus sp. | reverse complement strand
TTTCGCAGATTGATTTATGAAGCAGATACATATTGAAATAGCAATCAGGATTACTGTCCAACAGTGACGTGAGCGTATTCGTGACATATAATAGCCGATACAATTACAGGAGTTGTAAACAACGATGACTGCAATCTTGAGTCAAAGTCTAAAATAGCCTTGTGAACAACAATAGTTCTTTTTTGATTGGCAAAGTTTATGAGTTTAAAATATTCATAAACTCTTCTCCGGTAATGGTTTTATGAATATATAGATACTGTGCAAGCTCATCCAACTTAGGCTTGTTCTCTATAATGATCTGCTTTGCTTTTTCGTACTGATTCTTAACAAGATCGACAACCTAACGGTCAATTTCGCTTGCTGTTTCAGCAGAGCAAGCAGGAGAAGCGTCTCCACCAAGATACTGATTTGTTACATTTTCAAGAGCGACCATGCCGAAGTTTTCGCTCATACCGTAGCGGGTAATCATAGCACGTGCAAGCTTGGTCGCCTGTTCAATATCATTGGATGCTCCGGTGGTAATAGAGCCCACAGCAATTTCTCAGCTGCACGACCGCCGGTATAAGTAGCAATTTTGTTTTCAATTTCTTCTTTACTCATTAGATAATGGTTGCCTTCATCAACCTGTATCGTATAGCCGAGAGCACCGGAGGTACGGGGTACAATAGTAATTTTCTGCACCGGTGCGGAATCGGTCTGTTTAGCGGCTACCAGAGCATGACCTATCTCGTGATAAGCTACGTTTACCGCCGATGGCGTCGATTTCGTCAATAAAAACAATACACGGAGCTTTTTCCTTTGCTTGCTTGAAGAGGTCGCAGACTTTAGAAGCGCCCATACCTACAAACATCTCTACAAACTCAGAACCGGACATAGAAAAGAACGGTACATTGGCTTCACCGGCAACAGCTTTTGCAAGCATAGTTTTACCTGTACCGGGAGGACCTACAAGTAGAATACCCTTGGGCATCTGAGCACCAATTTCGGTATATTCATTAGGATTATGAAGATAGTCAACAACTTCTTGCAAGCTTTCCTTAGCTTCATCAACGTCCTCCACATCATCAAACTTAATACCGTTAGAGGATCTCACATAAACCTTGGCATTAGATTTTCCCATATTGAACATCATAGAGCCCGAACCACCGCCTGCTTTTTCCATCATCTTTTTAGACATAAACTGCCCGATTACAACAAATATGACAACAGGCAAACCCCAGGTTAGTAAGAAGCTGAGTAACCAGTTAGGTTCTTTGATAATTTGCCAAAAAACCGTGCTCCGGAGCTGTATAACCGCTGCGTAAGGTCGGGATCGTTTACCATAGCGGTTTTATAAACCTGTTTTTGAGCCTTATCAGTGAATGTGATCTGATTTTCCGATTCACTGATTTCCACAAGACCGATATCCTTATCTTCAGTCATTGTCATAAATGTGCTGTAATCTACTTCATTGACCTGACATTCAAGAAACCATGGCATAACAATAGAATTAAAAAGTATAATGATCAGCAGAGCGATACCCTAATAAAAAATTAACGGCTTTTTGGGGCGTTTTACTTCATTCATATAAAAATCCTCTCTTTCTTTTTTGTAACCGTTATTTCATTAGCAATACTTCATTTTCTTAAGGATGAACTGCACTAAAAAACATACTTATTTCCCGTGAAGTGTTCTGAATATTTAAGAAATCTGCTCAAACTGGCTGTTGTAAAGCTCAGCGTAAAAGCCGTTCTCACGAATAAGTTCCTCATGATTGCCGCTTTCAATGATGTCACCATCCTTGAGAACAAGAATAAGATCAGCATTTTTTATCGTGGAAAGTCTGTGTGCAATTACAAAAGAAGTTCTGCCCTTCATCAGCTCATCCATGGCTTTTTGTATCTGCAATTCAGTTCGCGTATCCACAGAGCTTGTCGCCTCATCAAGAATCAGCATCGGTCTGTCTGAAATCATCGCACGGGCAATCGTAAGCTGTTGCTTCTGTCCCTGAGAAAGAGTTATCCTGTCACTAATCACCGTATCATATCCATTTGGAAGAGTGCGGATAAAATGGTCAAGACCAACCGCTTTACAGGCCTTAATCATTTTTTCTTCGGTTGCGCCCTCAGAACAGTACATTAGGTTCTCACGGACAGTTCCTTCAAATACCCAGGTATCCTGCAACACCATACAGAATTGAGAATGAACATTTTCACGGGTTAACTTACTGATAGGAAGTCCGTCTATTCGGATCTCACCATCCGAGATCTCATGGAAACGCATCAGCAGATTGATAAGCGTTGTTTTACCCGCACCGGTAGGACCGACAATGGCAATTTTCTGACCGGGCTTTGCGACTGCAGAAAAGTCCTTGATGATGATCTTATCCGAACCCTCATATCCGAACTTAACATGGTCAAATTCAACAAGACCGCTTGTGTTTTCCAGTTTTGAAGTCTTATGGCTTTCATCCGCCATTTCTTCCATCTCAAGCAACTCAAATACACGCTCTCCGGCGGCAGCGGCAGATTGTAAAGATTGAGCTGCCTGCGCCATCTGAGAAAGCGGCTGCGTAAAATAACGGACATACATCATGAAGGCAACTATTACCTCAAAACCGATATTGCCGTTTAGAGTCAATATTGCGCCGACAACACAAACGGCAACATAACCGAAGTTGCCGATAAAGTTCATAAGAGGCTGCATTGTTCCGGCAATGCATTGCGCCTTAAAACCGCACTCACGAAGGTGGGCATTCATTCTATCAAAGTCATCTATTGCCTTGTCCTCGGCGTTATATGCGCGGATAATAGTTTGTCCTGAATATATTTCTTCGATCTGACCGTTTACGGCGCCGAGAGCTTTCTGCTGGCGGGAAAAATACTTTTGGGAACGCCCCATAATTAACCCCATAAGCATGAAGCCGACAAGCACCGACACAATAGCCGCAACGGTCATTGTTACATCGGTAATAAGCATCATAACAACAGAACCTACAAAAAGGGTTATCGCATGAACCAATGTTCCGGCGCTCTGATTTAAGGATTGTGCAATAGTATCGACATCGTTTGTAACACGGGAAAGTACATCGCCGGTAGAAGTTGTATTAAAATACCACATTGGCAAACGGTTAATTTTTTTTGAAATATCTGTTCGCAGATTTTTTGAAACATTTTGCGTTACGTGATTCATAATTAACTGTTGCAAAACCGATAGTAGCCAACTGCAAATATAAAACGCAATGAGCATAAAACCAATTTTCGCAACGCTTCCCAAATCTATACCGGTGGCAATGCCGTCGGTTATCAGTTTAGTCATTTGGGAAAGCTTATCCGGACCGAGCAGAGTAAGTACTGTACCAATAGTTGCTGCGCAAAATGCAATGATTATAGCACCCCAATATTTTCTGCAATAACAAAGAATTTTTTTCCAAGTGCCTTTTAGATCTTTTGCCTTTCCGCTCGCTCTGCACATACCGCCGGAGGCCGTTCTGTTCATATCTTTATTTCTGCATTTCATTAGCTGAGTTCCTCCTTTGAAAGCTGAGAATATGCGATTTGCCGATATACTTCGCAACTTTCCATAAGTTCTTCATGGGTGCCGCAACCAACCATTTTGCCTTCATCCAAAACAATAATACGGTCTGCATCACGGATTGTACCGATACGCTGTGCCACAATAAGCTTGGTGATCTTATCGCAATCTTGGTTTAATTTCTGACGAAGCAAGCGCTCTGTTTTATAATCCAATGCCGAAAATGAATCATCAAAAATCAAAATTTCCGGTCTACGGCAAATGGCACGGGCAATCGACAAACGCTGCTTTTGACCTCCGGAAAGATTAGTGCCTCCCTGAGCAATCGTTCCATCATAACCGCCTTCCATTTTTTCAACGAAGTCAGTAGCTTGAGCCGTATAAACGGACTCTACAAAATTTTGTTCCAGATCGTGTCCGCTATCGCCGAAAACAATATTACTCCGAACAGTTCCGGAAAACAGCATTGCTTTTTGCGAAACATAACCGATTTTGTTACGAAGTGTTTTGAGTGTGTACTCCTTAACATTCACACCGTCAATCAAAACCTCACCGTCTGTCACATCGTAAAAGCGAGGCAGGAGATCGATCAGTGTACTCTTGCCGCTGCCGGTAGAGCCGATAATGGCAACAGTTTCACCCTTGTGAGCTTCAAAGCTAATATTTTGTAATACATTCTCCTCAGCGCCAGGATAACGAAAACTGACATTTTTAAATTCGATTTCTCCTCTGTTTGCCGCACTGTCTCTGCTCATGGTTCCGTCTATTACTGAAATCGGAGTATCAAGCACTTCAAGAATTCGTTTTGCGGAAACCGCAGCACGCGGCAACATAACAAAAAGCATTACCAGCATCATAAACGCCATAACTACCTGCATTGCGTACTGAGAAAATACAATCATATCGGAGAACATTCCCAATTTTTCCGTCGCACCTGTACTGTTGATTAAGGCCGCTCCCAACCAATAAATTGCAAGACTGAGTGTGCTCATAATCAACTGAATGGTTGGTGTAACAAAAGCGGAAACCCTACCGGTAAACAAATGAGCGTCAGTAAGTGCAGAATTAACTTTATCAAACTTTTCTTCCTGATATTCTTCAGCGTTATATGCCCGGATAACACGCAGGCCGTTCAAATTTTCTCTTGTTACACGGTTAAGATCATCTGTCAATTTTTGAACTCTCCGAAATTTCGGAAGCATCAATCCTACACATACCATCACAACAAATAACAGACAAATAACGGCAACCGCGGTTGATATCATCCATTCGGTATTTTTACCGGCAATCTTGATAACCGCCCAAGTACCCATAAGAGGTGCCTTAATGATAGATTGCATACCCATGATAATTAGCATCTGAACCTGCATAACGTCATTAGTAGTTCTGGTGATCAAGCTAGCAGTTGAAAATTTACTGATTTCCGCCTTTGAAAAGGAAAGGACCTTGTGATACAGCTTGTCACGAAGGTCAAACCCAAAATCAGTGGCTATTCTTGCGGCAAGAACAGATACACATACCGCAGCTACTAAACTTCCGAGAGCACAGGCAAGCATTTTTCCGCCTGCAAGTAATACTTCATCCATTTCGTGCCCCGGTGTTTGTACCAACTGTGTAATTTCGGTCATATAGTCCGGCATTTTTAAATCGAGCCATACCTGGACTACAATGAAACCCACTGATATAAGAATATACAGAAGATCCTTCTTCTTTAAATTCTTGAAGACGCGAAGCATAATAATAAGACTCCTTTCGCTTTTTATATTTTCATTTTAACAAGGTTTTCTAAATTGAAACGAAACTCTACTTGACTTTTGCTTTGCATAATCTCAATATATTAAAGTCAGCTGAACTAAAACAAAATAAAAGAACTGTTTCGCTAAAATGAAGCAGTTCTTAAAAGATTAAAAAATACGATTTATCTAACTATAGGGAACAAGTTCGTTCCGAAAGAAGGCACTGTCTATAAATATCTTCAATAACAGAAACACACTTTTCAACCCCCAACATCCCGCTGTCAAGACACAAGTGGTAATTGGATGAATGTCCCCATTCTTTTTCTGTATAATATTTATAATGATTTGCACGCCTTTTAT
>JBJEPA010000182.1:0-5646 GCA_051880995.1 Ruminococcus sp. | reverse complement strand
TATCATTTACAGTTTGTCGGAGGTAATATGAAAGTAGTATTGATTGAAAATCCAAGGTTTATTGGTCCGGTGCTTCGTAAAATTTATGGAATAAAAAAAGAAAAGCAACAGCAAACATAATAAATATAGAACCACTGAATAAATCATGCAAATACTATTTACACATTCAGTGTTCCATTGTTGTGATTATTCACAAAACAAACATATCAAAGGTATGCATAATGCACAAATTATGCGTACCTTTACTTTTTTTATAAAAAATTCATACTTTTTTTGGATTTTTCTGTTATAATGGCATTGTATAATTTTTAAGGAGGCTAATCTTATGAAACGCAAGGGATTTATTTCCTCAATTCTTATAATTGCACTTTTATCCTCTATGTTTGCTTGCTTATTCACAGTTCACGCTGTTACAGGCAACGCTGGAGAAACAGTGTATGTAAGAACAACTAACGGCACACCTACCTGTTATATGTGGTTGGATGCATCCGGTTCAAGCTCTCAGAACGCCGCTTGGCCTGGTGTTACAATGACAGAGGTAGAAACAAACATTTATGCATTCGCATTGGACAAGTCCTATGACAAGGTAATCTTTGTTGATACAGCAGGTCAAACAAAGAATCTTGATTATCAGGGCGACGGTATGCTCTACGACAAGGCAACAAACACTTGGGAACAGTACAAAGAAAGTACAAACCCACCTGTAATTGCTTTCAGCAAAAAGGACGGAGCTTCTTTCTCATCTGACACAGTTGATGTTAAGGTAAACCCTGGTAATGCAACCTCTGCTACATACAAAATTGACAATGGCTCTACCACTTCCTTTACAGGTGAAACTACTGTAACTCTTGGTAACGGTGTAGCAGTTGGCTCTACAACAACACTTTATGTAACAGCAACTAACCAGTACGGTACTTCCGAAAAGTCTATCACACTTTTAAAGAAAGAACCACAGGTTGTTGGCGGCGGTGACGGTTCAACAAGTCCTGCCTGTGGCGGTTATTACGGCACAAACCCTGACGGCAAGGTTGGTGTTAGAAAGACAATCTCCATTGACGGTGACAAGTCTGACTGGAGCACAGATATGCTTATTGCACAGGGTACAGCAAACGATGACCCTCGTGTTTATCGTGACAACTCAATGTACGAGATTCCTATAGACGACTACGCAATGTATGCCGCATGGGACGACAAGAACCTCTACATTATGTACGAGATGTGTAATGTTCAGGATATAGTTGCTCCTAACGACGATTATCCACTTTCACAGGGTACACTTTTCAAAACTCAGAACTGCCCTGTATTCCTCTACCTCTACACAGGCAAGGGAACAATCACAGACGGTACAACTGTTGACGGCGGTACACTCTGGAGCTCAGGTATCACATTCGATACATATGTTGATACAGTTGTTGCTTTCTCAACAAATGGCTCTAACGGTCCTTTCATCTACACAGCAGATGATGACGGAAAGCTTGACGCAGACAACATTGTTAACAAAAACACAGGTATAAGCCTTGACTTTGGCAACGCAAAGGGACTTTCCGGTGAACTTTGGGGTGTTAACGGTGGCTATGGTCACTACAATAACCGTGTTCTCGGCGATATGTTTGACGAATCATCAGATTGGGTTGACTTCTACGCAAAGGGCCACGACAGCAAGATGGACTTCTTCTATGAAATGTCTATTCCTCTTGATAGCCTTAACCTTTCTGCTTCCGATATTGAAAACACAGGTATCGGCGTTATGAAGGTTTCCACATTCGGTACTTCCGGTATGGACTGCTTGCCTTATGACCCATCAATGAACGACAATGCAGACCAGGCTTCAACTACTACTCAGGAGTTTAACTCACACGAAAAGGAAGACGATGACCACATCACAGTTCCTTTTGCCCGTGTTGGTAAGCTTTTGTCAAGCGACCCACAGCCTACAACTACTCAGACACAGCCTACAACAACATCAACAACTCAGCCTACAACAACATCAACAACTCAGCCAACAACAACTTCTACAACACAGCCAACTACAACATCAACAACACAGCCAACATCCTCACAGCCATCTTATGCAATGGGTGATGTAAACGGTGACGGAGCTGTTGATATTGCAGACGCAACAATTTTGCAGAAGCATATTAATATGGTAGCTGTTTCAGCTATAATTGAAGTTGCAGATGTTAACAATGACGGACAAATCAACGTTCGTGATGTAACAGCAATTCAGAAAAAAGTTGCAGGATACAATGTATTCTAATTTGACAACATAATATATTCTCAAATAATAATTTGGCGGACAGGTTTTCTGTTCGCCATTTTTTATCTCTCCAACTTAATTTGTGATACATAGTAGTCATATTTCTCTGTTGGTTTTAATATCATTTATATATAAAGATTTTCTAAATGTTTTATCATCAGAAGGAGAGTAATTATGGAACTTGAAAATAACATTAAAATTTCTGGCAGAGATACCCTTATGAGTCAGGCAATAGAGGAGCCTGTTGACATTGATGTCACACTTCCTGACTATTGTCCTGACATTGAAAAGATACTTAAATGCACCCTTGTACCTCAGATATTCTCACGAAATATTTCCGGTGGAGTGCTTGAAATTGAGGGAGCCTCAATTGTAAAGGTAATGTATGTTGACAGCGTTCGTAAAACCTTGCGTACAAGCCAACAGGTAGTTCAGTTCAGCCGTGCAATTAATATCAAGGATTTTCCGGAGAATCATTATCTGGATACAGTTGCCACAGCAGAATATGTCAACTGCAGAGCGCTTTCACCACGTCGATTGGTCATCAAGGGTGCATTTAGTATAAAGGTTGAAGCAACAGGCAAAAGTACAACAATGATACCATCCGCCCAGTCCTTTTCTGATTTTCAGAAGAGATGTTTTACAAAGCACTATATGGATGTTACAGCGGTAACAGAGGAAACATTTAATGTGAATGAGGCTATCAGCGTGGAAAATAAGCCTCCTATTGAGTCTATAATAAAGTCCATTGTAAAAATCTCTGTTAATGAGCATAAGTCTATGGATGACAAAATTATAATCAAGGGTGAAGTTAACCTAAGACTTCTTTATCTTTCAGACCTAGACAGCGGAAAAACAGAGTGTCTTGACTATGTTCTCCCGTTCAACCAGATTGTTTCCTGTGTTGGGGCAGGGGATAATACTATAAACAATGTGGCTTGTTCACTATTGTCATATGATGTTAAGGCAACACATGAAAGTGACGAGAAAAATATCCTCCTTGAAGCACGTATTAATGCGTCAATAGTTTGCTATAAAGAGAGGGAACAGCAGTTTGTAACCGATGCTTTCTCAAGGGACTTCGCCTGTGACATCAAGAATAAAAATGTTCAGCTTGTCACTTCTGTAAGGGAAATAAAGCGAAACTTTATCAGAAAAATGGAGATTTCCTCCAACGATAAAGAATTTTCAAGAGTTCTTGATGCCTACAACGAAAATTCTACAGTTTCCTCAAAGGAAGATTCAGGACTAATCACCTTTAATGGCAAAGCAGGACTTTGCGTCCTTGCCTGTGACAAAGAGGGTATGCCGTTCTATATTGAAAGAACAATGGATTTTACAGACAAAACCGACGAAGCATTTGGCACAGTAAAAACATCCAGCTCTAACATAAATTCAGTCAGCTACCGAATAAAGGATGAACATACCCTTGAACTAAGAGTAGAAATCAGCATCAGCGCATTTGTAACCAACACAGATAACAACAATTTTGTTGAGGATGTCCTCGTCTATGAGGATAAAAAGCTGGATAAAAATCCATCAGCCTTAACGCTGTATTTTGCCGATAAAGGTGAATGTGTGTGGGATATTGCAAAAAGATACTTCACCGACCCTCAGTATATCAGCGAGGATAACGAACTCGATGGCGAATACCTTGAAAACAAGGATATGCTAATCATTAGAAGATAACATAAAATTAACCCCATTCTAGCGAAAGTTGGAATGGGGTTATCGTCATTTTAAGCTTATATTATTATAGATTTTTTATAAATAGTAAAATCAACTTGTTATTTGCGAAATAGTGTAGGCGGATTGACAACAGGGACAAGATATGTTACAATGGCTAATGCGATTAGCTAAAATAATGAAAGGAATAGAAAAATGAAAGTTGGATTGGACAAGAAGAAAATTATTAAAGTTGCGGCTGATATGGCAGATGAAAAAGGTATTGCAAATGTAACCTTGAAAGTGTTAGCAACGGAATTGGGAATAAAATCTCCGTCTTTATATAAGCATTTCAGCGGTGGACTTGAGGAACTGAACAAGGAACTGATGCTGTACGGCTGGCGTTCTTTGGAAAGCGAAATAACAAAAGTCGCTATAGGTAAAGCAAAGGACGAAGCAATCATAGCAATCTGCTATGCCTATCGTAATTTTGTTGCAAAGCACAAGGGGTTGTTTGAAGCAATGCAATGGTATAATATGTATCAATCTAAGGAACATCTTAAGGCTACTGAAGGAACGGTGTCCATACTGTTCCAAGTGCTTGATGGTTATGGACTTAAAGAGGAACAAAAAGTGCATATTGTCCGTATGCTCAGAGGTTTTTTGCAAGGCTTTGTATCTATTGAAAGTCACGGAGGATATGGAAACCCCACACCGCTAGATGATACCTTTGACTTTGCACTTAAAACTATATTGAACGGTATTGGTGATTTACAAGGAGGAACAGAAAGATGATACAATTTTTAAAAAATATACTTCCCTTTAATAACCGAACTGAAATGCCCAAGGCATTATTTGTTGTAAAGAAAATTCTTGCTTTCTGGTTGTGTTACATAGCAGGACTGTTTCTTGCCGAGGGTGCTGTCATACTCTTACATTTTGCTTGTGGTAAGAATATGCTTGTAGGCGATGTGTTTGACCCGCAGACCATAACTCTGATTACTTATTATGGCTATATCGTTATGACGGGTGTAGCCTTACTGTATTGGAAACTGATTGAGAAAAAGCCTTTGTCTGAAATGGGATTGACAAAAAGATTTGGAAATTACTTTATCGGTATTATTATCGGCATTATACTCCTTGCTTTTTCAGTCTTTGCTATTGTTTTGACAGGCAACATTGAATATAAAGGTATTTTTGAAAATGCCGATATTCTTATGATTATCCTTTTATTTGGTGGCTTTATAATTCAGGGTGCAACGGAAGAAATACTTTGCCGAGGTGTTGTTTTCCACTCACTCAAAGAGAAAACATCTTTAGCTGTTGCAATGGATATAAGTACCTTAATGTTTGTCATTCCTCATTTGTCATCTTTGTTCGACGGCGGGGTGATTTACGGCGTATTCGGCGTAATCAATCTTTTATTGATCTCCACTATTTTCTCGCTTTTGACTATCCGCTTTAAGAGCATTTGGGCCGCTTGTGGTCTGCACTCATTTTGGAATGCCATTCTGTTTTGTATTTTGGGACTGAATTTAAGCGGAAAAGAAGAAACTGTAACTGCAATCTTCAATATGCAGTCCGTAGGTAATAATATATGGAACGGCGGTGCATACGGCATTGAAGCAAGTATTATTACCACTGTTGTATTAGCTCTTGCCACCGCATTAATTTGGTATATGAACAGAAAGAAAACTAACAAAAGAGGAAACTAAAAATATGGG
>JBJEPA010000181.1:0-5656 GCA_051880995.1 Ruminococcus sp. | reverse complement strand
TGACGAAGAATCTGTGGGTGGAAGTGTTACTTCTCTTTCATTAAACAGCCGTGAACTTTTGGACAGCTTGGTGAGTGACCAAAACTATGAATCTACAAAATATGGCAAGCTTGAGGTTGGTCGTTCTCAGGGTGTGCTTGCCCATCTTGCAAATATGTTTTCATCCGGCTCAATAACCGTGACGGTTATAGCTGCTGCATTTTCTATTGCAAAGGCAAACGATGCTTTGGCTATCATTCTTATTGTTCTGGGACTTTCTGCTGTGTTTTTTATATGGATGGTATTTTTTAACACATTCCGTTCAATTTTCAGAAGAATTTTTCTTGAATGTAGGGTAAATGAGCGTGTGCCATTCCAGAGGTTTACATTTTTATACAAAGCAAAAAGAATGCTGAAAGTGGCTGCTACTCTTTTACTTTTGGATGTATATACCATTTTGTGGATGTTCGCCATTGTGGGGGGAGTAATAAAGAGTTATTCCTATATTCTTGTTCCGTACATAGTGGCGGAAAACCCCGACATATCCCCAAATGAAGCCATAACTTTGTCCAGAAAAATGATGAAAGGTCATAAGTGGGAGAGGTTTTTGTTACAGCTTTCCTTTATCGGATGGGATATTCTTGGTGTACTCACCTTTGGAATTTTAAATGTTTTCTATGTTAACCCATACAAAGAGTCTGTGTATTGTGAATATTATGTAAGGCTCAGGGAAGAGGTAAAAAGCAAGGATATTGAAAATGTTTCCCTTTTAAATGACAAATATCTTTATGAAAAGGCTCCAAAGAAAGAAATTGACAAGGCTTATGGCGATATTATAGATTTGATGAATCAGCCTGATATTCAGCTAAAGAAGAGAAATAAGGTTATGCAATTTATTGCTGATTTCTTTGGTGTTGTTCTTTCTTATGACGAATCGGAAAAACTATATATTCAGCAGTTGGAACGAAAAATTAAAATCAAAGAATATCGCTACGCACTTGACGGAAGTATGTACCCATTACGACTTTGTCCTGTTGGCTCAAA
Source organism: Ruminococcus sp. (assembly GCA_051880995.1). Classification (GTDB taxonomy): domain Bacteria; phylum Bacillota; class Clostridia; order Oscillospirales; family Acutalibacteraceae; genus Ruminococcoides. Next base: position 4,633 of record JBJEPA010000181.1, on the reverse strand, counting down.
AGAGGGGAAGAAGAGGGTGGAACAGCTCCACTATCTTCGTCACTATTCCGTTACATCAATAATTCTTATGTTCTTTATCTTCTCGTTTATAGGATGGACGTGGGAGGTTTGTTTCCACCTTGTAACAGACGGTGAGTTTGTCAACCGAGGGGTTCTCCACGGACCATGGCTACCCATATACGGTTCAGGCGGTCTTATGATACTGGTACTCCTTAACAAACTGAGAAAGCACCCTGTTGCAGAGTTCTTTACAGCCTTTACATTGTGCGGTGTTGTTGAGTATTTTACAGCAGTATTTCTGGAGATGAAGTACGGCGAAAAATGGTGGGACTACACAGGATATTTCCTTAACATTGACGGCAAGGTATGCGCCGAGGGACTTTTGATTTTTGGTCTTGGTGGTATGGCTATTGTGTATTTTGTTGCACCTCTTCTTGATAATATGATACGAAAACTTTCCCCAAAGGTTATAATCCCTATTTGTGTCGCTCTTGCCCTTATGTTTACTGCCGACCAGGTGTATTCCTCATATTACCCAAACAAGGGCGACGGAGTAACCAATTATGCAGAGGTTGAAACAAGTAGTAACACCGAAAAGCTGGCGCTGAATTATAAAGAAGAAATGTATAAAACATAATAAAAATCGATAGTAAAAGGCAAATGACGATTAAGTCATTTGCCTTTTTATAGTGTTAATATTTTTCTCTGCGGTAAATTTCAAGAAGCTCCATAAGCTCCTCTATGGTTTCCTCTATCTTTTTTCCGTTGTCTGTGTCTTTAACCCTGATTCTCTTGCACTCAGTTTCTACAAGGCTTGAATCGGAGTCAATGTCCTTGTTTTCGCTTAGTGCCTTAAAAATACTTTCAAAGGGGTGGTGGGACTTTATCCTCATTCCGTGGGAATTGAAAATCAGGGTGTAGCCGGCAATTCCTGTTGTTTTGTGATAGTGATTGCAAAATCCGCCGTCAATAACAATCAGCCGTCCGTTTGCCCTTATAGGGGACTCACCCTCAACTGTTTTAACAGGTGTGTGTCCGTTTATGATGTGGGCAATATCTGAATATAGCTCAAACTCACGCAGAATCATACAAACAGTTTTCTCAGAATGATAGTGCCTGTAATATGGGTTAACCTCTTCTTTCCAGGCAGATTTGTCGTCAATAAACGCTCTTTCAAAGGTTCTCACATTTCGTCCGGAAAGGGGCGACTTTTTTCCGCACCAAAGGTACCACATAAAGTCCAAATCATCCTGAGTTTTTTTGGAGGAAAATGCCCTGCGGGAAACCTTGTCGGCATAGTCAAGGTACTTCTTACCCTTGTAGATGCTTCCGCCGATTTCAACTCCCTCAAGGTTTCCCTCCTCATCCATAGGTATGCATCCGTGGAAAAGCAGGTTATCGTTATGTACAAGGTACATACTGCCCTTGTCATACAAAAACTTTATGTGCTTGTTAAGCCTGTGGCTGTTGATAAAGGCGTGATAAAACTCGTCCATAAGCTCATTTTCTTCGTCACTAAGCTCATAAGGATTGTTTTTGTCCAGTGTGGGGAAGTGGCTGTTGTTCAGCTTGTAAGTTCCCCTGTCGTTTTGGATAGTGCCATTTACAAAATCAATTTTGTGAAGAAGTAGCCTGTCCTCCATCTCGTATTCCGGATGGCTCATTATAATCTGCCCCTCCAACTTAAAGAGGATTACGGAGATGGCTTTCATAACCGATTTGTCAATGTCACCGCCATAAACGCTCTCGGCAAACAAGAACAGATTTCTAAGGCTGATTCCGTAGCTGTTTTCCAGAATTTCTGTGTTGCCACATTTTATGTTGTTGTATAGAACAGAGGCAATACAGGCTTTGCTACCGGCACAAGCACCCATCCAAAGAATGTCGTGGTTGCCCCACTGAATGTCCAATGAATGATAATTCATCAGCAAATCAAGGATTTTGTCGGCACAAGCGCCCCTGTCAAAAATATCTCCCACAATGTGGAGATGGTCAACCGCCAAGCGCTTTATCAGTGAGGAGAGAGCTACAATAAAATCATCGGCACTGTTGATTTGAATAATGGTGTCAAGGATTTTTTCGTGATAGACAATCTGGTTGTTGTCCTCGTCCTCCTGAATATGGATAAGCTCATCAATAATATAGCTAAATTCCTGAGGGAGAGCCTTTCGTACCTTTGAACGGGTGTATTTTGACGCAAGCACCCTTGCCAAAGCTATAAGCTCATTAAGGGTAGTTCTGTACCAACCCTCACTGTTTTTGTTTTCACTTTTGATAAGTGACAGCTTTTCCTTTGGATAGTAAATAAGGGTGCAAAGCTCACGGCGCTCATCACGACTTAATGTATCCTTAAAAACAAGCTCAGCCTTTTCGGCAATAACACCGGAGCAGTTGTTTAAAATGTGGCAAAAAGCCTCAAATTCTCCGTGTATATCGCTGATAAAATGTTCCGTACCCTTTGGTAAATTTAAAATTGCGTTAAGATTAATAATCTCTCGGCAAACAGCCTGCTCTGTTGGGTACTTTTCTGCAAGAAGTTCAAAATATCTTTCTTTTTCCATAGATAAACCCTGTTACTATGCCACATTATCCGGATAATTCACTACAGCAATTTCCGTAAGGGCATTTTCCAAATGATTAATAATTTCTTCAAGTTTTTTAATTACAGTTCCACTGTAAACAATTTCACCACATTGTGTGCATTTTTGACATGGTACATTTTTTACAATAACAATACATTTTCCCAAGTCGGTCATATATGTTGTAGTAGAATTAGCCATATCGCCTTTACAATAAAAGCATGTCATTACTATTGCTCCCTTCTTGTTTTATAGTCATTTTCCCATTTTGATAAATCAGGATAATAGGCTGTAATTATCCAAATACTATCATCGGTAAGACCAACCACTACATGAAGAGGTTTGGAATTAAATAAAAATCCCAAAACTAATGCAGATGGGAAAGGATAATCATTTGGATAATTTTCAATTATTTCTCCATTCATAATACAGTGTTTTATAAATTCGTATTTTATTCCCCGTTCCCGGCAACGCTGATGAACATGAGAAGTCATTTGAACGGTTCTATCGTTACATAGTTTGCGTAAATCATCTATTTTCAATGCTTTCACTTTCCATTCTATAAATATTATCACCACTATTTTCATTTTGTCATAGTTAGAAAACAAAGTCAAGTTAAATCAATGAGAAAAGCAGTAAAAAGATATTTCTAAAGATAATAATTGCATAAAATAAAACTTGCGATAGATATTCTTGCGTTGTATTTTGCGTTGTCTTTTTATTGTTTTTATAACTGAATAGCAAATTTCATATTTAGCTATAAAGTGTAAATAATCCGATAAATAAGCCATTTAAAAAGAAAAAAGACACCCTTTTGGGTGTCTTATGTGGAGCGGATGATGGGAATCGAACCCACACGATCAGCTTGGAAGGCTGAAGTTCTACCACTAAACTACATCCGCATTTCTCTCACGCAAGTGTTATTATAGCACAGCGCTTTTTGAATGTCAACCAATAATTAAATTTTTCTTTGTGTTTGACTAAACAGTAAAAAAGTAAAAAACCTCCAAACCCGCATTTGGTGGATTTTTGTCAGTAATTTTAAAAAAGAAGAATGCCTCGAACGCAATCTGCGTGTCGAGGCACTCGACTGGCTGCGGAAATAGGATTCGAACCCATACAAACAGAGTCAGAGTCTGCTGTGCTACCCTTACACAATTCCGCATCAGCAACGATATATATTATATACCATCAGCAGAAAAAGTCAAGCCTTTTTTTAAAAAACTTTTCAATATATCTTTTTCCGTACATTATAAAGTATTATTTGTATAAATTAATTATTAGGCATTAATAATGAGAATTTTTTAGGTCGTTTTAGGTTTTATTATGTAAACAATTTGTATTTGTTTTGTAATTGACTTTTATAATATGGACAAGTATAATTTAATAGAATTTAAAAACTAAGGAGATATATTATGAAAAAGGTTTTAGCTGTTACAATTTCTATGCTTTTTGTACTGCTTGCTTTTGCAGGCTGTGGTTCTGACAATACAAGTTCTGATGTGGAGCTTTCAAAGGTTCTTGCTGATATTAACGACAATGGTGGACTTTCCTCTATGAAAACCATCACCAACACAACAGATTTGCAAAAGCAGTTTGACATTGACCCTGAGTCTGTTTCTGACTTTATTGCAGAGGTTAGTGAGGACAGCGAGTTCCCAACAGCTATTGTTGTTACAAAAGCTGTTGATGAGGATTCTTTAAGTGCTATTAATGAAAAGCTAAACACATATCTTAACGATAAGCTCAGCAACGCACAGTCCTACAACAAGGATCAGGTTTCCACAATAGAGAAATGCCAGGTAAAGGATAACGGCCTTTATTCAATGCTTGTTATCGCAGAGGATTACGAGAAAATCGAAGGTATTATCGAAGGATACTTTAACTAAAATATTTTTTCTTTGTATTCTTACCCGAACAGTCCTTAAGGATTGTTCGGGTTTTTCTTTTGTTACCATATTTTCGTATTGTGACTTTGTACTTTTTATGATATAATAAACAGGTTGAATACATAATTCTAAAATAGAAAAAAGATAAGGATTTTATTGATTTTA
>JBJEPA010000180.1:0-5689 GCA_051880995.1 Ruminococcus sp. | reverse complement strand
ACTAAGAAACGGAATAGCTTATAAATGAAATACCATAAAAATAAATGTCAGGTACGAAAAATAAGTGCCTGACATTTTTATTTTTTTGTAAACAGTATATTAAAAGGCTTTGTGGGCTGTGACACAAAGCCACAACCCACAAGCAAGGAAAAATTTTGTTTCGCTAAAAATTATTTCTTAAAGTATTTCTTAAGATTTTCAGGTTCTTTTGGCTGAGCAAAAATGTTTGCAGAAGCAGTTCCTGCAGCAACCTTTGCTGACTTAATAGCCAATGCACCAACAACCTTTTTAACCATTTTCATTATGCGCAACCCCCTTTCCTATAACGTCTGCCAAAATAGCAATATCCACCACAATATGCGTTGGCAAAATTACAAGGAATTCATTAATATGAAATATTATATAAAAGCATATGCTCACTGCAATTTCTGCGCAAAGCATTACGATGGATATTAACTTATACTTTTTCTTATCACCCTGCCCAATCTTTTTGTTTGGGTGTTCAACAGGGGAAAATAATATAATAGTCAAAAGAGTTACACAAAAAATTAATACTGCGGTAATCAAAACTTCACTTGTACTCATTTTTAATAAAGGAAAGTGCATAATCAGGGCAAACAAAAAAGAAAGTACCGAAAGCACATTGCATTTTAAATATGTGTCGGCATGATATCCCCCTGCAAAGGATTTTATCAAGGACAATGCAACAATATAAATTATTGCCTGAGGAAAATATCCTGTGAATAAACCTATGGCAGATATTGCACACATACCAATTAGTGATGAAACAAGTAGCTTAATTCCGTAAACATAAACCTCTAAAGGATAATCGCTACTATCAGAAAATAAAAAATCTGCTATTTTTTCAGACAAAGAATTCAGTAACATAATACATAACCTCTTTGACTGCATAATAGCAGATTTAAGTGTAAAAATTTCACATCTGGTAAGAATTGTCGATTTTCTGGTAAAATTAGACCTTCAACACTACTGTTGCAAGCAAAAATCCCTCATCTTCATAGTATCTCAACTCTCCATCATACTTTTTAACAGTTTCTCTTATAATGCTGATACCTCTTCCGTGAAGCTTTTTATCCTCCTTGCTTGTTTCAAAAGCAGGATTGCTGTCAATGACAGATTTTTCAATCTTGTTCTTGCACACAATAATGTAGTAGTCGTTGTGGTGGGAAATTTCTAATCCCATGACACGCCTCTCCTTGGGGCAACCCCTCAGATATTCAATAGCATTGTCACAAAGATTCCCCACTATTGATACAATATCCGTATTATTGGGTAGGGAAAGCACACTGCCCTCAATATTAATTTTCAGTAGAATATTCTCCTTTTGAGCCTTGCTCTGTGCCACATTAAGCACTGCATTCAGCAAAGGATTCTGGGTAGAAATAGGTACATATACGCTTTTCAGCTTTCTCTGACTGTTACTGCAACATTCAATCGCAGCATCATATTCCTCGTTCTTGATAAGCTCGCTTATACACAAAATCTGATTATTCATATCGTGCTTTATGTTAGAGATTTGTTCCATCTGGTTGTTAGCACCCAAAATGCTGTCCTGATAGAGTTTTTCTCTCTGTTTTGACAACAAAAGCTTGGTTTCTATCTCATTTTGTTTGCTTATATGGCTCATCATTCGCCATACAATTACGGCTATTGCAATCATACTACTGCAAACCAAAAAGAGATATGGCAAAATATCGGAACGAAAATCGGTAATTGTAATCACTTCAAAGGTAGAATAAACTACAATCATCGCAAGAAGTGGAATCAGAACAAATGCCACAAAGTCACTTTTTCTGACAAACTTAATATCCGTTGACCTAAACTTCAGAATAATAACATACACCATAAGTGTAACAAAATTTACAAATATAATGCATAACAGCCTATATACAGAGGATTTTGTTGCCAGCTGATAATATGATAATCCCGAAAGATAACTGACAAGATAACCAAAAACATAGCTTATAACTGTATTTATGAGAAAAGCAAATAGTGGCATAACTATCCGTGACGCTATGTTCCCCTTTAGGAAAATAATAGAGTAAATCTCCAAAATGGCTATAACGACCGCTGAGGTTTCTAAAACAGCATATCTGTCATAAAATGTAAAGAAATTTAATGCAGTAAAAAGCACCATTACTACACCTAAATATGGGACTATATCTCTTGTCTTAATTTTTTCAGGTTTAAAAAAGAAAAACAAAAAACCTAAAAAAATCAATGCCTGAAACAAATTTGTTGAAATTTCAATAATAATATCACCCAATATTTCCCACCATCCATCTATAGTAATCACTTCTGAATTGAGCCCTGTACTTTCTGCTGATTGGTAAATGCTTCCCACTATGCAAAATCACTTCGTTTGTAGTGAGTTCACGGATGTGTATAGGGTTGGCAAGGCATCCTAAGCCAAGCCTTAAAAAACAACTGTTGCAAAGCTTTTTTTCTATCTCTGCCACCGTTCCTCTTTCTCGGTATTTGTTTCCACTTGCGTAAAAGAACACATAATTTTTATCCTTTTCTATATATTCAATATCCTTAATTTTAAGGACAACAGTAGTTCTGCCCTCTTTAAGGTAATACTCGCAAGGATTTTCCACTGTATCAATTAGCTTTTTTATACAATACTCCACATCTTCTTTGTAGTCGGACTTTCGTATAAAGGTAAGAGGACGCTTTTTCAAAGCCTCAAATACCATTTCATCCTTTCCTGTAAGAAATGCTATGTAGGGCAGTTCTCCCTCCGTAGAAAATTTAGAAATAATGTCATATACCTCAAGTCCATCTGCACCGGGCATATCAATATCAAGAAAAATCAGGGAATACTCCTCAAAATTATCTATAAGGTCACTTCCGCTGTATATTGATTCCACTTTACCTCTGGACTTGAACTCCGTTAACAGAGATTCTATATAGCCTCTAATAATATTACAAAAACCTCTGTCATCATCGCAAACTGCAATTTTAATCATATATACCCTCACCTGTGAAAACTTGCCACCATTATATCATATATTTTTTATTATTAAAACATTTTATTTATAAATAAAACCATATAAAACAAAAACCACCTTCTTACGGGGATTTTGTAAGTTAATATTTTATATGTATAAAAAGAATGTGCAAACAAAAAACTACTCGTAATTTCTTACCAAACTGATTACCTTGCCAAGCAAAACTACTTCATCCACAATAATCGGTTCAAAAAGTTCGTTTTCCGGTTGCAGGCGGTAGTGACCATCCTCTTTATAAAACCTTTTACAGGTTGCCTCGTCCTCCATAAGTGCGATAACAATTTCTCCGTTGTTAGCCACAGGTGTACGCTGAACAATAACGATGTCACCATCAAGGATTCCTGCATTAATCATAGATTCTCCGTCAATCCTCAAGGCAAAAAGCTCCCTGCCCCTTATAAAGCTCTCCTTAACAGGCACATATCCCTCAATATCCTCAACAGCCAATGCAGGCAAACCGGCGGTTACCCTACCAAGGACGGGAATTTGCCTTGTTCGCTCTTCTCCCGCTATTCGGATACAACGATTAAGCCCCTTGTCACGCTCAATAAGCCCTTTCTCCTCCAAAGTTTTAAGGTGAAGATGTACAGTAGAAGTTGACTTTAACCCTGTATGCTGACAAATTTCACGCACAGATGGAACTCTGCCCTCTTCACAGCACTGCTTAACATAATCAAATACCTTTTGCTGACTCTTTGACAATGGTTTCATATAATCACCGCCTTGTTTTTGTTGCTCGTTTACATTATAACATATGCGAATCCAAAAATCAAACATTTGTTTGAAATATTATTCAAAAATTTAACATTACCAATAGAAATGTTCATCTTTTCACATAAACAACAAATAATTTTCAAAAAAGCATAACCCCTATTTCATATACGGAGTATATACTCTAACTGTACTTAAGAAATGGAGCCGCAACCATTTCAATACTATAATATAGTATAAGTACATTGTTCTACCCTCCTCAATGTAATCAAAAATAGAGATTTACATTGTACCCCTCATTTTTAATGAAACAAAGCACCGGACCATCCGCAAGGTTCGGTGCTTTGTCGTTTGTGTAATTTTTATCCTGAAAAAAATATAAAAAGTTATTAATTTTTTATAAAAAACTGTTGACATATCAAAATAATATTATTATAATTAAATTAAAGAAACAGATACATTGTTCATTGTATTTACAATTTAAATAGGTTTAGTATTACAAGGGGGTAATACCAATGGTTCAAGGAAGTATTATAATTGCCATCGTGTTGGTCGTAATAGGTGCACTTTTAGCACTCTGCGTAGGAATAGCCTTGAATATGAACAAGTCTGATAGACAGCAGATTAGCAAAAGCAATGACGAAGGCGTCAAAAAAAGACCAATACTTGATATCGAAAATCTTGACATGGCTTCTCTTTTTGAATAAACATATAAAAGAGCCATAAAAAATTGAATATTATGTAAATGATAGAGGGCATATCCAATAGGATATGCCCTTTTTGGTTTTGCAAAACTCTTTCAAAACTTCTCAAAATCCATGAATAATAAGAAAAACACCAAAATTACAGAGAAAAATTCAAAATAAATAAAAAATAATAAAAACAAAGTTTAATTAAACTAAAGATATAAAATAAAAAATTCATATTAAATTAAAGATACAGTAAAATAGCGTTTAAGTTTATTTATCACTTTGATATACTTTAGTCACAGTCAAGGGAACAAACCCAGACGAAAACAAAAATAAAAACAAAATAAAAAACAAAACATTATTAAGGAGAAATCAAAATGAAAAATTCAACAAAGAAAATCACAACAATAGCAGCAACAGCAATCATCTGTGTTTCAACACTGGCAGGTGCAACAATAGGTGCAGGAGCAAAGGCAGTACAGGCTACAAAGGCTCCCACAACCTCTGTTTCACAGGCTCAGTCATCAAAGGTTTATAAAATCAACCTCAAGGGCAACCCAACCACAGCCTATGACTGGTCTTATGAAGTAAGCTCACCTGATGTAGTAAGACTTGTTTCAAAGGATTACAAAAGCGACCCACACAACGACGGTGCAATGGGAGTTGGCGGAGTTTACACATACAAGTTTGCCGGTGTTAAGGAAGGCGATGTAAAGGTAACCTTCAAGTATTCCTCCTTTGACGGTTACACAGTAAAGAAGAAAACAGTCACACTTCATGTTGACAGCAAGAAGAATGTTACAGAATCCAAGACTACAAATATAAGCGGCAAGGCATATAACTATTACGGACACGGATTAACCAAGAAAGGTTACGACTGGGATTACAGAATCAACAAGAAAGGCATTGTAGATATTAAGGTACAGTACACACCAAACAAGGCAAACCCTTGGAAGGCAACGGGTACATACAAGTTCACCTTCACAGGCAAGCATGCAGGTAATGTTAGGGTTAATGTAATGTATATGAAGAGTGACAATGTTAAGATTACCGAAACTCTCAACCTACATGTTGACAACAACGGCAATGTTACAAGAGTATAACCACTATTTAGTGTTTTCATTATAAAATCATAAACTTCCCCTTTAAACTCAAAAGCACCACCTATTAACAGGGTGGTGTTTTGGTTTTATAGAGGTAGATAAAATATTTATTTTGGTATATAATTATTGTGAAATAATAATTTATTAAGGT
>JBJEPA010000179.1:0-5759 GCA_051880995.1 Ruminococcus sp. | reverse complement strand
ATCTGTTCTTCACTAAAACTAATCCTGTCTAGGATATAGTTATTTACCATAACTACATCGTTGATATAGTCAATAGTGCCATCACCATTGACATCTCCAAACATAATATCGGTACTTACAGCATCAGCATCAACTCTACTTATTGGGATAAGGGATACTACCATCAGTACAGTCAACAGCAATGACAGCGTTTTTTGCAAATAGAGCTTACATGTTTTTGTCATATTTTACCACAACCTTTATTTCATTATTTATATCAGACACCGCTCAAACAAATACAAAAAACAATAGCAACCAAATATAAATGTTTACCCCACAACTACAAGCTACTCACGAAAAAAGCATAGACCAATTTATTTCTAAAAAACTTCAATTGGCAAAATACTAGTGTACTTAGCAAAATAAATAATGTTATAAAAAATACACTAATTTATATTGGTACAAATATAAAAATTTATACATAATTTATTTTATCACCAATTTTTCTTGATGTAAATACTACTTGAAATAACAAATATAATCTTGTGATTTATATACAAAGATTTTATGTTGTTTTTGTGTAAACAGGCAAAAAATGCCCATCAGAGAAATTATCTCCAACGGGCATAAATGCTTTTGTGTTTAGTTATCCTAAAAGTTCATTGACTCTTTTCTGTACGGTGTTGTAATCGTAACCGGCGGAAAGGAGTCTTTTCTTTCTGTCGGCTCCGTTGCCCCATTTTCCGTTGATGACTTCACGGGCAATGGTGTCAATGGATTTTTTCTTTGCGGTGTTTTCTTTGCTTGTAGAACCTTTTTTGTTTGGGGTGTTGAGTGCTTTTGTGACCTCCTTCGCCACATTTCCCAGTCGGCTGTATAGCCAGTCGCCGGGGCAGGATTTGTTTGCAAACCAGCGGTGAACTGTAAGCACCATTTCATCTGACTTTGGCTTGTAGCTTAGGGACTTTCTTTTATCCTTGAACCATAGTAGCTTTTTCTTCTTGTTTCTCTTGCAGATGTCTATGCATAGCTTAATCAGCTTGTTGTACACCTTGCTGTTCATCGCATATGGTGGGTATGTATCACTGGCACATTCAATGGTGATTGCCCTTTGGTCATTGGCGTTACTTGAAGAACACCAACTTCTGTTTTTCTCCTCAACGCAAAGGAGAACTCTGCCGTCTGTGCCGATTCCGTAGTTGCAGCTTGCCTCTCTGTTTCTGTCCATAAAAATACTTCCCAGCGTTTCTACTGAGCATTGTCCCACTACGCAGTGGGGTGTTATGCGGTCTATCTTGTGAGTCCTTTTCCCCGAGTGGTTGGGACTCAATTTTTTGTAGTTTACAAGTTTTGAATTGCTCATTTATTTGTCCTCCCTGTTGTGTAATTGTGAAAGTACAGATTTTAATTTCTGTGGTATCGGTAGTCCTAAGTGTGACGAGTTTTCAAGAATTGATACTCCTTCGTTTGAAAGGTAGAAGAAGATTACTGCCGTTCGCAGAACTCCTACCTCCTTTAAGATAAACACATCAATAAGGTTTGCAATTCCCACAAGTGCGAATATGAGTACCTTGCGACAGATACCCTTAAAGCCTATCTCGCTTGAAAGGTTTTTGTCTGCAAAAGCACACATAAGTCCTGTTATGTAGTCAATGACTACAAATGCAATAAGTGCATACAAAAAGCCGTCTGCTCCACCTAAGAACCAGCCAAGAAAGCCACCTAAGGCAGAAAAGGCAATTTGTATTGTGTTCCATATTTCTTTCATTATAATTCCTCCTTGTTTTTCGGGTTATCCATAGTGGGGTTTTCTCCCCACACAACTAACACTGCCGATAAGTATTCTTTAGGTATTGCCTTGCCGATTAACTCTCTGCCCATAGTGGAATTAGGGTAGGACATTCTTTCTCTGCCTATCTCGCAGAGTTTAGAATTAACCCTTGCATAGGATACCGTTACAACATTTACCGAGTCGGATGTGAGTTGCTCAAGTATATATTCCTTAGTGATTTTTGTCGCCATTTTTACCTCCGTTATTTGTATTTGTAAATCAGTGTAAAACTTACTTCTCCCGATGGCATCAGGGAAGAATTAATGTTTCTGAGCTCAAGCACTGATATGTTGTTTATTGTTCCTGTTGATACTGTGAAAACATTTGAGTCATAGGTCGCTAATGTGATGCTTGGTGAAACACAGGCAACAGGAAGTGAGTAATATACCTTTTCCCAACCACTAATCAAAGGCGTTTTGCCACAAAGAAAGCACATATCCCCAATAAGGTGGTATGTGCCTGTCAGCGAGTAGCCTTGGCTTTGATCTGTGTACCATGCGTGGTTTTCACCTACTGTGCCAGTTTCTTCTGTTAATACATTTTCAATATCACTCTTTGAACAGGGTGAAATATCATTCCATTCCAACCAAATACCAGACTTTGAACGGTGTCTGACGAAAATCCGATTACAGTCGGTAAAGAATAACAGCTGTGAATTTGTAAAAAGCAAAGTAAAATTTCCGTAAACTTCATAAGTGTTAATCCAGTAGTCGCTTGCTGTACCTGAATAAATCCCCATTTCTCCAATGCTGTCAAGGTTATCCAAATTGAATTTATCAAAATACCTAATGTAGTCATCAGCAAGTTTTTCATATGATATTGTTCCTTTCAAAATCATATCGTCAACTATTGTACTATCCGGAATACGACTACTTAAGTGACTCCATTCACCCCAAGTGCTGTGGTCATTGTTGTAGGTTCTGTAAAAAACATCTCCACTTCTTGTGAAACGGTACTGGCAACCTGTGACAGAAGTATTCAACAGCATTTGATATTCTCCGTTAATGTAGAGATGATAAATTGTGTTCCAATCGGTAAACCTTTCGCAGGTTTCTTCAGTTGCATCATTTTCAAACACATGGTTCACCTTGTTTGCAATAAGATTGTCAGTTTGTGGCTTTGTGTAATATGATTCCAGCTTTTCGTCAACCTCTGACTTACTGTAAAAATCTGAAACTAAACCCTCAAGCCTTAGTTCAAAATCATTCAGTTTCTGTTCAATGGTGGTTTTTGATGCGTCAATGATAGTGTCACCATTGATTACTGAACGCTCAACCATAAGGGTTAGGGTTTGGGTGTATAGGATAGACTTGTCTGTTGTTCCCTCAATTATCTTTACATCAACCTTTAAAAGACCACTGTGTGCAGTCATATTTTTTGTAATGGGAATAGTGATTTTTGAGCCACTAATTGAGCCTTGTGCATCTTGTTCTGCAAGAATATTTGATATTGTGGCATCATACATTACGGCTTTTCCTGTCAGGTCAACACTTTTATTTTCGTTAGTCACATTAATAACAATATTGACGCTGTTCACATCACCCTGGTGTATCCTGATTACCTTTAGTGGCTGGACACGGTTTAAGTTAAGTGTAATGTTTTTGTCTATAATCATTTGTTGTACCTCCCTAATATCATATCGGCAACCGTCACCCTTGACTCGCCCACAACAAGCTTTTCCCAACGCTCTGTTAAGGTGTTGTAGGTGACTTCGGTAATCTTTGCTGTTGCTGTTGTTCCTAAATCATCAAGGACAACCTTTACTGTGTCGCATAAACCTATCTGTGACATCTCATCAAGCTCGGCTCTTAAGGTGACATCAATGGTTATCTGTAACTCTCCTAATCTGTTGTTCTTTGCATATGCTTTTGCGTATTTTGTCAGTGCATCCCTTACAGTGTCGTACCTTGCACCCTGTTCACCTACGGAATAGTTATCAAGAAAACTGGTGCAGTCCAGCATATACACCTTTGTTGTGCTGCACTGGTGTCCTGAAATTTCAAATACAGGGGCAAAAAAGTTTATCTTGTGGTCACCAAGGGATACCTTGCCATAGGGCAACACATGGGAATATGTTCCGTCACAGCTTTCGCTCTGTGTGTAGTCGGAGATATTACTTCCCTACCGTATTTGGAAATTTTTCATTTCTCCTCTTTCTGCAAGTAGCTGAATGTCAAAGTTATCCCAGTGATACTCACCACCCCACACATCTAAAAAGCTACCCTCCTTGCCACCTAGAATATTACCCAATGTTTCAGGTGTGCTTAAGCCTAAGGAGAAGTCAAGGTTGCTTGTAATGTCGGAGTAAAAGCTAAAGGGTATATCCGTTGTGATATATTCTTCTTTTAGTTCATTCCATATTTGTGAGGGTGTTCCGTTAATTGTTGCAACCTTACCGTCAAAGCCTAAGTCGCCCTCGGAGCAATACTGAAAGCAGTAGTTTTTTATGTGCTTTGCCTCAACCTTGATTATGCCTGTTGTTCCACGTTCTGTGGACTGTATTTCAAAATACTGCACACCGTCAAAGGGGTTTGCCTTCGCTCCGATAATTCGCTGTGACAAAAGCATATTGGCACAGTCATCATTTACTGTGGTTTCAAGTGACAGAGTGTAAGCACCGTTACGAACCTCTGTGACCTCACATTTTGTGCATTTATTAAGTGTGCCTATGTAATCAACTTTGGTTGCTGTTACTTTATCATATAGTTTTGGAATCATAAGCACCTCCACTTGGGGATAATGGAAATATAGTCTATGTCATTATTTATTGTGGCTTGAATTTTTGTTGCACCCGGGCCGATAGGCTTTGGAATGGGTGCGTCAGCATACTTGTATAACTCACCGCTTGGGGAATAGACAACTACCCTTTGGTTTTCAATATCAAAGTCAAGAATATTGTGGGTATAGAGAAAATTTATACCTGTGCTTGAGTAGGTCTTTGTGGAGTAAACACCGTCATAGGTGGAAGAAATGGACATATTTATCTTTACCGTTGCAAGGGTGCTGTGTGGGTCTGTTTTTAGGTGAAATCTGATTATTGGGCAGGCTGTTGTGGGATAGGGGTTATATATTTCAACTCCATTTCCCGATACTTCTGTATTATCAAGGGGCATTTCTTCAAGTGAAGATTTTAAAATCCAATATGGTTTTCGTGAGAATTTTAGAGTTGCAGTGTACATAGTGCGGAGATTTTTTATCACTTCTTCAAGGTTTAATAGGACAGCCCCTGTCACCATACCCTCATGGTCTGTATCTTCAAAGGGTTGGTAGCCCTGCAAATATGCAAAGCTGTTTATCAGATGAATTGTTTTCTCCTTTGCTGAACTTATCCTTTTTCCTACAAGTGCAATAGTCCTTGTGAACTCCACATTGTTGTACCGTCCGTTGTCGATACAATCACTTCCATCTCTCCCCGGAATATCAATTAAGGTAATATCCCTTTGTGCAATTTCTATTGGTGGTTCTTCCGTACACACTCCGCCAAATTCCGTAAGCCAAATATCGCCAAACTTAAAGTTATATCTTCCCATTATGTGTAAGCACCGCCTTTCACTAAAATATCTGAAACTATTACTGAAGAAACCCTGTGGGCAACATCGTCAATATCCATTTCCCTGTTGATATGTACTTCACCGAAATTAATAGTGTTGTTAAATGTCTGTATTGCTCTTCCAAGTAATGAATTGTCATTACCGTTTGTAAAACTGTTTACATTTGCTGTTGCCTGAACCTGTGTGTCAAAGTCGGTAGGAATTGCCTGTTGCATATCCTTGCCAACACTTTCCATTGTGCTTTCAAAGCCTTCACCTAAACCGAGAGCAAGGTTTTTACCAATCTGATCTCTAAAGAGTTTTGACGGAGAGTTAATACCGAAGAAGTCCTTAATTCCGTCAACAATTCCGCCAAAGAAACCGCTGATTTTGTCCCATATCCAAGAGGCACAATCGGA
>JBJEPA010000178.1:0-5764 GCA_051880995.1 Ruminococcus sp. | reverse complement strand
CACCCTTGATTGACTGCATCATCTTTTGGAACTCGTCATACTTTATCTCCGTTCCGAATTTCTGATTGACAGCTTTTATCAAATCCTCATCGGACTGATTCTTCTTGAAACTGGATACAAAGTTTTTTACAAAATTCTCATCTTCTGATTTATCGGACAGGGAGAACAGATAGATAACCTCTGCCTGCGTGTTGTAGTAGGACAGTTTTTTGCTTTTGAGTTGATTTTCAACCTCTGTCATTGTGTCGTTGATAAGCTGTAGATTTTCCATCTGCTCGGCTGAAATGTTTTCCAGTATAGACTGATTGAGCTTGTCGGTATCAATATCCATACTGCCGTTGAAAATTGACACTACAGCAATAATCGGCATAACCACAATTATGATTATGCCGATTATTATACCACCTATTGTTTTTATGACCTTTTTATCCGTGAGCAGAGCAACTGCTATTTTCTTCAGTGCCGCACCTATGGTAGCACTCATTAAAATTCACCTCCGTAACACAAAAATCCGATTGAAATTCATTTAAGAAAATCAATCGGATTTTTTAGTTTATCAGATACGTTATTTATTCATAATCCTATCATAATCTTCCTGCGGTTTATCAATGGGAGTGAGATTGAACTTTTCAATCAAAATATCAAGCACACCTTTTGAAACAAATGCAGGCAGTGTAGGTCCGAGATAGATATTTTTTATCCCAAGATATAAGAGCGTCAACAAGATACAAACTGCTTTCTGTTCGTACCACGAAAGGACAAGCGTAAGCGGCAGGTCGTTCACTGTGCAGTCAAAAGCATCTGCAAGAGCCAGTGCGATTTTTATTGCACTGTATGCGTCATTGCACTGTCCGCAGTCGAGTATTCTCGGAATACCCTCGATGTCGCCTAAATCCAAATCGTTAATACGATATTTTCCGCAGGCAAGAGTCAAGATAATCGTATCAGGCGGCGTAAGCTTTGCAAAGTCAGTGTAGTAGCTCCTGCTGTAAGACGCTCCGTCACAACCGCCGATAAGAAAGAAATGTTTGATTTTTCCCTGTTTAACAAGGTCAACTATTTTATCGGCATTTGACAGCGCCGCATTGTGGGCAAATCCTGTTGTCACCGTGCTGCCACCGTTCATTCCCCGCATTTCTTTGTCCTCGTCATAACCGCCGCACTCAATGGCTTTTTCGATAACAGGAGTAAAGTCCTTGTCCTCGCCGATATGAACCAGTTCGGGATAGGACACAACAGAAGTTGTGAAAACTCTGTCGCTGTAGCTTTCTCTCACGGGCATAAGGCAATTTGTGGTGAACAAAATCGGTGCAGGAATGTTGTGAAATTCCGACTGCTGATTTTGCCAGCCTGTACCGAAATTACCCTTTAGGTGAGAGTACTTTTTTAATTCAGGATAGCCGTGGGCAGGTAACATTTCGCTGTGTGTATAGATGTTGATTCCATTGCCCTCGGTCTGTTCAAGCAACAGCTTTAAATCGTGCAAATCGTGACCGCTCACAACTATGAAAGGTCCTTTCTCTATAGTCAGAGAAACCTCTGTCGGTACCGGATTTCCGTAGGCTTCCGTATTAGCCGCGTCAAGCAAAGCCATACATTTAAAATTAACCTCGCCTGTTTTTAATACAAGCTCAAGCAATTCATCTGCACTTTTCTTTTCTCCCAGAGCATACAGAGCCTCGTAGAAAAAGTTGCTCACTTCGCTGTCGGTTTTACCGAGAATAAATGAATGATAAGCATAAGCCGCCATTCCCTTTATCCCGAACAGTATCAGTGATTTCAAGGAACGGATATCTTCGTGTTCGTCCCAGATATTTTCCATATCGTAATCTTCGAATTTCTCGCTGTTGATTCTGCCCTTTTCAGTTTCAATTTCGGTCTTTATCTGCTTGATTGTCACATTGTTGAAATTAACATTTGTGAGCGTCGTAAAAAGCCCTTTCATCACAAGCTCATCGGTATGAGCTGTAGGGTTGCCGCATTTTGCCGCCCTTGCAAGTCCGATAAGCGCACCCACAAGCTCGTCCTGATAATTTGCTGTATCGGCTTTTTTACCGCATACTCCTGCTTTGCCCTCGCAGACTTTATTGTGAGCAGTCTGCTGACACTGAAAACAAAACATATCCTTCATTTGCTACCTCCAAAATCTATAAAATATAATTAAATTTCCACTTCAATAGCATCTACCGGACAGCTGTCAGCCGCCTCCTGTACTGATTCCTCTTGTTCTTCGGAAATATCAGAGCTTGCTGTGGCAACTCCTTCGTCTGTCATAGTAAACACCTCCGGGCAAATGCTGTTGCACAACCCACATCCAATGCAGTTTTCGTTTACTTTGGCTTTCATAAACACACCTCCGCCCTATGAAAATGAAACAATAAACTGTATTTGAAATTTACATTATCAATTATATTATTTCTCTAATCTTTGTTTTTAACACTTCCAATATTTTCAAAGTGTTTTAATTTCTATACAAAAGTCATCTCTAAAGAAAAAATCCGATTGACTTTCATTAAGAAACCAATCGGATTTACAAGTTTTAAATAAATAATTTATCTATTTCTCTTTTTGCTTCAGACATTATCTTATATACATCGCTTCCATATATATCAAGATTTTCTGCCTTTACAAGTAAAACCTCATCTATTCCAAACATCCCCTCTGCCAGAGCTTTGACATAACCATATCCGTAAGCATCATCAGCAATCGTTCCGCCTGCTGTAGTAACATAATACAGTTTTTTCGCTCTGCACATACTTACGGGTATGCCTTCATCTGAATAAGAAAAAGTAAGACCGACAACACAGATGCTTTCGAGATATGCTTTTACAACCGATGGAAATGATAAATCCCAATAGGGTGCAACTAAAATTATTTCGTCTGCCTTTGCAAACTGCTTGGCATACTTAAAATAAGGATTGCTGAAATCTCCTTTTTGACAAGATTCATCTCTCATAGAAAGAGTTTTCAAATCCATCGGTAAAATATTTTCTTCTGAAAGCCGTACATATTCAACATTACAGTTAATTTTACCTGCAAGATAATCTGCAATTTCTCTGGTTCTTGATTCAGGTCTGACAGCTCCGTCTATATATAAAAGCATTTTTATTCTCCTCTTTTCTGTTTATTGCTTGCTCCCATTATTGCTCTTCCTTTTATTTTCAAATTGGGCTTTGTGTTTTCTGTCAATTCTCGCTGTATTTTCAGAATTCAAACCTCTTGAAATAATTGCCGTGCCGAACCTGTTGCGTAGGTTATCAACCGTCTTATCAATCTTTCTCTCCTTGTCCTTGTTTTTATCTGTAGCAGAAAACAAAGACATCTGCTCATTATCTTCTCTTGTAATGTCAGTCAGAGAAACGCCCATAAGACGAAGCGGCGAATGTCCGTCCCACAGTTCATCAAACAAAACCTTTGAAATACTGTATATCTCAGTTGTAATATCCGTAGCAATATCAAGGTGCCTTTGATGAGATTTGTTTCTGAAATCATTTGTTCTGATATTTACGGCAACGCAATACGCTTTAGCACCGTCATCACGAATACGAAATGCAACACTGTCGGCAATAGAAAGCAGAACCTTGTGTGCCTGTTCTCTTGTTGTGATATTATCCTCAAATGAGGTTTCTACGCTGTATCCTTTAGCTTTAGGCGGAACATCGAGGACAGGTGATTCGTCAATGCCCTTGGAATAGTAATACAACTGTTCACCGAATTTATTTCCGACAATGGACTGAATGTTTTGAAGGGACAACTCTGCTAAATCCCCTATCGTTCTGACATAAGATTTTTCAAGCTTAACTGCTGTATTTTTGCCGACAGAAATAAGTTCCCCAACAGGCAATGTCCACATTTTATCGGGTATCTCATTTTCAAACAAAGTATGAACCTTATCGGGCTTTTCAAAGTCGCTTGCCATTTTAGCACACAATTTGTTGGAACCTATGCCAACATTGACCGTAAAGCCAAGCTCACTTTTAATCCTGTCCTTTATTTCATATGCGGTTTTTATCGGTTCAGGATAAATTCTCTCCATACCCGACATATCAAGGAAACATTCATCAATTGAGAATTGCTCGACAACAGGTGTGTAGCTTTTGCAGATTTGAATAAACGCTTTAGAACATTTATCATACAAAGAAAAATCGGGTTCGGCTATTACCAAGTCGGGACATTTTCTCAAAGCCATAGAAATCGGTTCGCCTGTCCTGATATTGTATTTCTTTGCAGGAATGGATTTTGCAAGAACAATGCTCGTTCGCTTTTCGGGATTACCGCCTATGCAGGACGGAATCAAGCGTAAATCGTCTTTACCCTCACGAACTCTGCGTGAGGCTTCCCACGACAGGAATGCACTATTCACATCAATATGAAAAACAAGCCGTTTCATAAAGTTCCCTTCCTAAAGTTTTTATTTAATCATAACACAAGGATTTTTCATTGTCCACAAAAATTATCGACCGCCTGCACTGCCGAAAATTTCGGCTTTGTATTCGGGAGCCTGAACAAGAAGCAAATACCTTTCGTTTCCGCATCTATACAGACAAGTGCCACGCTCACCGAATTTGATTAAGGCATACTCGTTTGGTTCAACCATTAGCGCATCTTCAAAGTCCTTTGGATTGATATTTCCAGGGTAAAACAGGAAGTGATGAGTCGGAATTGAAAACAGCGGCTTGGTATATTCCTTAACGCTTGGAATCAGAAAATCGTCGATGTTCTGACTGGCTAAAATCACTGCTGAATCCTTCTTGCGGACACGCTTCATTGCGTTTCTGATATATTCAATAGCGGTTAGGTTAGACAAAAACAAATAAAGCTCGTCTATTGATGCAACGGTGTTTCCCTCACCTAATAACTTATTTGACATATAGGAAAGGATATTAAATAACATTGCGTCTTTTAATCTGCGGTTAGTGTCAAGCAAACCTTTTACGCCGAAACACAGGAATTTGTCATCGGTGATATTCGTGTGACCGTTGAAGTATTTACTTTCAGAACCGACACACATTGAATGAATACCCAGACAAACCTCCTGCAGGATTTCTTCTGTATAGAGATACTTTCGCTTGTGATCATAGGTCATATATTCTTCTTCGCACAAGTCATAAAAGTCAGACATAACAGGAAAGTCGGACGGTTTCTTTGTGCTGTAATCGGTTGCGTCTGTAATACCGAATCGTGCGTACAGTTTCATAAGCAGAATTTCGATTGTATCAAGCTGTGCGTCCGTGAAATCCTTGTAGGTTCTGAAAAAGTCTTTCAAAAACGCAATATGCTGTGATAATCGGGTTACTTTGTTAAATGCAGGCGGTGCGTCTTTGTCAAGCTCGTCCTGACCGTCATTCCATGCTTTTGGCTCTAACGGATTGATTTTGTATTTGCCCGACATAAAATCAATGTAACAACCGCCGAGGGCATTTGTCAGATCCTCGTACTCTGCTTCAGGGTCAAGGCATAAGATTTTCTTTCCGCTTTCACGAATGTTTGTAAGGATGAGTTTCAATAAATATGATTTACCCTGACCTGAGTTTCCGAGAATAAGGATGTTACTCGTTGTCTTGTCCTCTGTTCGTCTGTCAAAGTCAACAAGGATATTAGTGCCGTATTTATCTCTGCCAATGTACAAGCCGTTAGGATCTGTCTTACCTGAAAAGTTAAACGGAAACAGATTTGCAACTGATGAAGCAGGCAGGACACGTTCGTACAAACTTCCGAACTGATTACTGCCGATAGGATTTACAGACAAGAAGCCTTCTTTCTG